>NZ_PSWB01000060.1:0-1044 GCF_002931865.1 Rathayibacter sp. AY1C7
GGGAGGAGCCGGTCGTCGGCTGCGCGGGGTCGACGGGGTCCGCGGAGGAGGGGCTCGAGGAGCGGCGGTCGGAGGCGCCGGATCCCGCACCGGGAGCGGAGGGGTCCGCAGTCGCCGCCGCATCCTCCGCGGGCGAGGCGGCGGTCGGCGTCGACACCGCTTCCGGGGCGGTCATCGCCTCGGGCGCGAGTGCGGCGGAGGCGAACACCACGGAGAGCACGAGGGTCGTCGTCGGGACGAACGCGGCGAGAGCGCGGGTGGTGCGGGTCACGGACGGTCCAGTTCTGCGGGCTCTGCGATGCGCCCGCCTGTGATTACTACCAGGAGCGTGAAGTGCTCTGCACCCCCGCTTCCGGGTGGAGTGCCGCGGAGCGCGCCAGCGGGCTCGGCCATGCTCGTGCGCCCACCTCCTCGACGAGGCGGCGCTGAGCCGGATCGATCAGGCGACCGATCTCCTTCTCGGGGAGCGCCTGCGGGGGAGCGGCCGTTCCTTCTCGCCCGCGGAGATCGACGTGACGGCGCTCCCGCCCAGGCCCGGCACGTCCTTCGGCATCTGGTGCCCTGAGCCGCGCACATCGAGCCCGCACTCGCCCTGCGCGTCGGATGATGCGCCGCACACGCAGAGGAGGGAGCGCCCGCGGGCACCCCCTCCTCCGTCACGGCCGGTCGACCGGCCGCCGTGCGCTCAGCAGACGCGGGCCGGGTAGGCCACCGTCTGCGCGAGGGTCTCGGAGCCCGCCGTGGCGGTCACCGTCACCTGGCTGCCCGGCATGCTCGCGAGGCGGGTGGTGAACGCGGCCGATCCGCTCGCACCCGCGGCCACCGCGGTGACCGTCTTCGAGCCGTAGGCCGAGGCCATCGCGACGTCGATCGGAGCGGTGCCGCCGTTCTTGGCGAGGACAGTCAGCACCGCCTTCCCGGCGACGCAGCGCGACGTCACGGTCACCGGCACCGTCAGCGCCGGGGCGGCCGCCTCGGGGACGACGATCTCGCCGATCTTGAGGAACGAGCCCGGCGTGGAGAAGGTCAGCTTCAGGCCGGTGG
>NZ_PSWB01000061.1:0-830 GCF_002931865.1 Rathayibacter sp. AY1C7
TCTTTTTCTCACGCCTGGGTGTGTGGGAGAGGGATACCGCCCGTATTTTGAGAACTACACAGTGGACGCGAGCATCTTAGATTCACGGCTTCGGTCGTGAATCGACAAGATTCGCATGGCGCGGCTTTCGGGCTGCGGTCATGCAAATCATTGGATCTGCAACTTTTCGAGTTGTAGTTTCTTAACTCATGTGATTAGCAAGTTCATAAGAGCAAACGGTGAATGCCTTGGCATCTGGAGCCGAAGAAGGACGTCGTAATCTGCGATAAGCCTCGGGGAGCTGATAAACGAGCTGTGATCCGAGGATTTCCGAATGGGGAAACCCCGCCAGGCCCCTTGTGGTGACCTGGTGACTCCCGCCTGAATATATAGGGCGGGTAGAGGGAACGTGGGGAAGTGAAACATCTCAGTACCCACAGGAAGAGAAAACAACAGTGATTCCGTCAGTAGTGGCGAGCGAACGCGGAAGAGGCTAAACCGAGTCATGTGTGATACCCGGCAGGGGTTGCATGGCCGGGGTTGTGGGACTTTTCGTTCCGGTCTGCCGGCCGGTGAACGTTACAGCGCATCATAGACGAACAGGTTTGAACGCCTGGCCAGAGCGGGTGCGAGCCCCGTAGTCGAAATGGTGTTATGGCGTGAAGAGTATCCCAAGTAGCACGGGGCCCGAGAAATCCCGTGTGAATCTGTCAGGACCACCTGATAAGCCTAAATACTCCCAGATGACCGATAGCGGACAAGTACCGTGAGGGAAAGGTGAAAAGTACCCCGGGAGGGGAGTGAAATAGTACCTGAAACCGTTTGCTTACAAACCGTCGGAGCCTCCTTGT
>NZ_PSWB01000007.1:0-150753 GCF_002931865.1 Rathayibacter sp. AY1C7
CACCCCCACCCCGCCCCTAGGTTGGGGGGACCCGCATCGCGGACCGCGCACCACAGAGTTCCGATGGAGGAACGCCATGGCCACGACACCCGTGCTCCGCAGGATCGCGATCGCGCTGGTCGCGGTCGTCGCAGTGGGAGTGGCGGGTGCCGCACCGGCGTCCGCTCTCGACAGGCCCGTCTCCGGATACCTGAAGGACAGCGGGCTCACGCCCGAGAAGATCCGCGACTTCCTCGGCGGACCCCTCATCTCGCCCTCGACGCAGGTGTGCTACGGCGGAGCGGTCTCGAGCGTCGACGCGAACGCGAGCCGCGTGGGCATGGAGGTGCTGAAGCGCGGCGGCAACGCAGCTGACGCCGCGGTCGCCACGGCCGCGGCCCTCGGCGTGAGCGAGCCGTACAGCGCCGGCATCGGCGGAGGCGGGTACTTCGTCTACTTCGACAAGGCCTCCGGCGAGGTCAGCACCATCGACGGACGCGAGACAGCGCCGGCCGGCATCACCTCGGACGCGTTCCTCGACCCCGCGACCGGAGCCCCGTACCCGTTCACCCCGGACCTCGTCTCCTCCGGCGTCGCGGTCGGCGTGCCCGGCACGGTGGCGACCTGGGACACCGCGGTCGACCGCTTCGGCACCCTGCCGCTCCCCGTCGTGCTGGCGCCCTCGATCGCGCTCGCGGCGAAGGGCTTCCGGGTGGACGAGACCTTCCGCAACCAGACGCTCGACAACCTCGAGCGGTTCCAGGCGTTCCCCGACACGGCCGAACTCTTCCTCCCCGGTGGGGACGCGCCGAAGGTGGGCAGCACCTTCCGCAACCTCGACCTCGCGAAGACGCTGACCTCCATCGCCGTCCACGGGCCGGACGCGTTCTACGAGGGCGCGCTGGCCGCCGAGATCGCCGACACGGTCCAGAACCCGCGGATCGCCGAGGGGTCGGACCTCCCCGCCCCGGCCGGCACGATGACGGCCGCCGATCTCGCGGCCTACTCGGTCGCCGAGCAGGCGCCGACCCGCGTCTCCTACCGCGGACTCGACGTCTACGGGATGGCACCCTCCTCCTCCGGCGGGATCGCGGTCGGCGAGGCCCTCAACATCCTCGAGAACCACGACCTCGCGTCCGAGGACACCGGCAGCGCCCTGCACCTCTACCTCGAGGCGTCCGCCCGCGCCTTCGCCGACCGGGGCGCCTACGTCGGCGACCCCGCCTTCGTCGACGTGCCCACCGAGACGCTCCTCAGCCAGGAGTTCGCGGACTCGCGGGACTGCACGATCGACCCGGCGACCGCCTCCGTCCGCCCGGTCGCGCCCGGCGCTCTCGACGGCTCCGGATGCGCGACCGCCCCCGCCGCGGAGGAGTCGGACACCGAGAACATCTCCACGACCCACCTCTCGGTCGTCGACAAGTGGGGCAACGCCGCCTCCTACACGCTCACGATCGAGCAGACCGGCGGCTCGGCGATGACCGTCCCCGGCCGCGGCTTCCTCCTCAACAACGAGATGACCGACTTCTCCCCCACCTTCGTCGACGGGGACCCGAACCGGATCGAGCCGGGCAAGCGCCCGCGCTCGTCGATGTCGCCGACGATCGTGCTCGACGGCGGGGACGTGCGGTTCGTCGTCGGCTCGCCGGGCGGATCCACGATCATCACGACGGTCCTGCAGACCCTGGTCAACCGCATCGACCTCGGCATGACGCTCCCCGAGGCGGTGGCAGCGCCCCGCGCCTCCCAGCGCAACGGCGCGACGACCTCGGCCGAGCCCGAGTTCATCGAGGCGTACGCCGACGACCTCGCTCCCTTCGGCCAGCAGCTGGTCCCCTCGGGCGACACCTTCACCTCGGCCGCGCAGATCGGGGCGGTGGCCGCCATCGAGGTCGATCCCTCCGGCCGGATGACCGCGGTCGCCGAACCGGTGCGGCGCGGCGGCGGCGTCGGGCTGGTGGTCCGGCCCGAGAAGTGACGCACCGGAGCCTCCGCGGCCCGCTGAGAGGAACCGTCGGCCGGCCGCCCCTCTCGCCCGAGAGCGGTCCTCCGCGGGAAGGAGGCGTCTGCGACACTGGTGAGATGTCGTCGTCGCGCCCGCTGCGCACCCTCCGGGGTGTCGTCGCGGCGACGGTGGCGACGCTCGTCGCGCTGTTCTCGCACGTGGCCGGCGGCGGCCAGATCCCGGGTCCGCTCGGTGTCGCGATGCCGCTCGTCCTGTCGGTCCTGGTGTGCGTGGCGCTCGCCGGGCGCAGGCTCTCCCTGGTCCGCCTGGCGGTCTCGGTGGGAGTCAGCCAGTTCCTGTTCCACACGCTCTTCACGATCGGGACCTTCACGGGGCCGGTCGATGCGCCGACCCTGCACGCGCACCACGGTGCCGTGATCGACGTCAGCGCGGCGATGACGCACAGCGGGATGACCGGCTCCTCGATGTGGGCGGCGCACCTCGTCGCCGCCGTCGCGACGACCGCGGCGCTCCACCGCGGCGAGTCCCTCCTCGTCCGAGTCGCCGCGACGACGAGCCACCTCGTCACCCGCCTGGTGCGGGTCCTGCCGACTCCGGTGGCCGCTCCTCGACCCGCGCGACGCTCCTCCTTCGAGCTGCGCGACGTGCTCCCCCTCGCCTCGGGCGTCTTCCCCCAGGCGGCGCTGCGGCGCGGCCCCCCTCTGCAGCCCGCCTCCTGATCATCGACGCGAGCCGCGGCGAGGACCTCCCCGGAGGTCCCCGCCGCGTCTGACCGACCCGTCTCCTCCCTGGACCCTCGCGAACGGCGCGCCCCTCACCGGGACGGCGGAGGCCGACGAGCCCGACTTCGAGGCGACGACGACCATCGACTTCCCGGTGATCCCGGAGTTCTCGCACATGAGGCGCGCCCGCTCGGAGAACACCGCCGAGCGCTTCCACCGCCGGGCCTACAACTACGACGACACCCCGACGGGCGAGGACATCTCGAACTCCGGGCTGATCTTCGCGGCGTTCCAGGCCGACGTCACCGCGCAGTTCGTGCCGATCCAGAAGCGCCTGGACGAGCTGGACCTGCTCAACGAGTGGACGACGCCGATCGGCTCCGCCGTCTTCGCGATCCCGCCGGGCTGCGTCGAGGGCGGCTACATCGGCGACACCCTCCTCTGACCCTCACCGGCACCCGCCACAGCACCGAAGGACCAGAAGCATGACCACCACCGCCACGAGACCCCGCGACTCCGCCGACACCCCGCCCCCGCCGCACAGAAGCAGCGCAGGCTGGCTCGGACAGCTGCTGCTCCGCCTGCACTTCTCCGCCGCCCTGTTCGTCGGGCCGTTCATCCTCGTCGCCGCGACCAGCGGAGCTCTCTACGCACTCACCCCGCAGCTCGAGCAGGTCGTCTACGCGCAGGAGCTGCACGCCCCCGAAGCGGACACCTACGTGCCCCTGGCCGACCAGATCGACGCCGCCGACGCGCACACCGGAGGCGGGCAGAGCATCGTCGCCGTCCGCCCCGCGCCGAACCCCGGCGACACCACCCGGGTGATGTACGCGGACCCGTCGCTCGGCGCCAGCGAGACCCGCGCGGTCTTCATCGACCCGGCCACCGCCGACGTCCGCGGCGACCTCACCGCCTACGGCACCAGCGGCGCCCTGCCGTTGCGGACCTGGGTCAGCGACCTGCACCGGACGCTGCACCTCGGGGACGTGGGCCGCTACTACAGCGAGCTCGCCGCCTCCTGGCTGGGGGTCGTCGCCCTCGCCGGCCTGGGCCTCTGGATCATCCGCCTCCGCCGAGCCCGCGTGAAGAGGGACCTGCTGCGCCCCGCGCCGAGGACCACCGGCTACAAGCGCCTGTTCTCCTGGCACGCCTCCACCGGCGTCTGGCTGCTCGTCGGCGCCCTGTTCCTCTCGACCACAGGCATCACCTGGTCGCTGTACGGAGGCGGGAACTTCGAGACCCTCCGCTCCGCAGTCGGCTGGACCACACCCTCGCTGGGGACGACGCTCGGCGACCGGACCGGCGAGGTGGCCGACGAGCACGCCGGGCACGCCGGACACGGCGCGGCCACCGGCGACGCCGTCGAGTCGACGGCGGGCTACTCGCCGGCCGCCTACGACTCGGTGCTCTCGGTCGCCCGCGAGGTCAACGTGAACACGGGACTGGTCGAGATCCGGCCGCCCGCGGCGGAGGGCTCGGCCTGGGTCGTGCAGGAGATCCAGCGCAGCTTCCCGACCGAGGTCGACGGCGTCGCGATCGACGGGAGCACGATGCAGGTCGTCGACCGGGTCGACTTCGCCGACTTCGGCCTCGTCGCCAAGCTCTCCCGCTGGGGCATCGACACGCACATGGGCTCGATGTTCGGGCTGCCCAACCAGCTGCTGCTGTTCGTCACCGCGGCCGGCATCGCCACGATGGTCGTGCTCGGGTACCTGATGTGGTGGAAGCGCCGCCCCACCCGCGGTCCCCGACGGCTCGGCGGCACCCCGCCGGCCCGGGGAGCGCTCCGGCGCGCGCCGTGGTGGGGAGTCGCGTCCGTCCTGGTCGTCGCCGCCGCGCTCGGGCTGTTCCTCCCGCTCCTGGGGGCGAGCCTCGCGGCCTTCGTGATCGTCGACACGCTGCTGGGGCTCCGACCCGCGCACCGCTGAGCGCGCGGGCGCCGGCCCGGTGAGGTCCACCGGGCCGGCGTCACAGCCCCTTCGGGAAGCCGAGGGAGCGCAGCACGGGGTCGAGGCCCTCCCACTGCTGACGCCGCTCCGCGTCCCGGTCGGCGTCGCTCCCCCGGAGTCCGACCGCCTTCCTCACCGTTGTCTCCGTGGATTCGGGGCAGTTGTCGGCTCCGGAACGCGCCAGGGGTCCCGGGTACGGCTGACCGCCTTCAGCCGCCTGATGGCATGCCGTGATGAGCCGCCCGGGACCCCGCAACGGCAGGACCGATCATGGAGAGACGCGACCAGATCGCCCCGTGATGACATGCCGGCGAGGTCGTTCACGGCGCACCGCACCCGCTGAACGGAAGGACCCTGCGTGCCCCGACTCCGGGCCGGAATCGACGCCGGCAAGACCGACCACCACTGCCGGTGAGGGTGCATCGATGATGCTCATCGCGCGCCTCCGAGCCAGAGTCCTGTTGCTGCGGCGATGACGCTGAGGAGGAGCGTGCCGAGGGCGTTGATGGCGGAGGCGAGTTGGCGTCCTTCGGCGAGGAGACGGACGGTTTCGAGGCTGGCGGTGGAGAAGGTGGTGTAGCCGCCGAGGAAGCCGGTGCCGAGGACGAGTCGCCACGGCTCGGGGGCGATGCCTGCGAGGGCGAGGCCGGTGATCAGGCCGAGGAGGAGTGATCCGGTGACGTTGATGACGGTGGTGCCCCAGGGGTAGGCGCCGCCGGTGCGGGCCTTGATGAGCCCGTCGAGGAGGAGCCGTGTTGCGGCTCCGATTCCACCGGCGAGGGAGAGCGCGAGGAACAGTGCGGGTGTCATGCCGGCACCTTCCTCTGCGTGCGTCGCCGGTGGAGTGCTGCGGCGAGGGCGACTCCGGTCCAGGACGCGAGGGCACCGAGCAGGACGGTGCCGAGCGCGTAGAGGGCGGCGGGTGCGGGGTGTCCTGTGGTGAGCAGGTGGGCGGTGTCGGTGGCGAGGGTGCTGTAGGTGGTGAAGCCTCCGAGCGCTCCGGTACCGAGCAGCAGCCGCGCGGTGCGGCGTCGGCCCTCGTCGCTGCCGGCTCTGGCGAGGCTCTCCAGGAGTACGCCGAGCAGGAGCGCGCCGACGATGTTGATGGCGAAGACGACGGTGTCGAAGGCGGGATCGGCGGGGAACGCGAGGGTCAGGCCCTCCCGCGCCCCGGTCCCGACCGTGCCGCCGGCGGCGACGAGGAGGAGGTATCGCGGACGCAGGTGCACGGGTCGTGGCGTCCCGTCGGGGGCGTCGTCGACGTCGAGGTCGCTGTCGACCGGCAGCTCGGGGTCGGGGTCCGGGGGGCGGTGACGGTGGCGGTCATCAGTCACGGGGAGTGGGACCTTTCGGGAGGGGGCGGGTCAGTGGGTGAGACCGTAGTGCAGCGTGGGGTCGAGGTGTTCGATGTCGACGAGGCGGTTGTACTTCGCGACCCTCTCGCCGCGCGCGGGGGCGCCGGATTTGATCTGCCCGACTCCGGTTCCCACCGAGAGGTCGGCGATGAAGGTGTCGAGGGTCTCGCCGGAGCGGTGGGAGACCATGCAGCGCATGCCGGCGTCGTGCGCGGCCGCGATCGCGTCGAGGGTGCCGGTGATGGTGCCGATCTGATTGGGCTTGATGAGTGCGGCGTTGGAGTAGCCGTTGCGGGCTCCGTCGCGGATGCGGTCGGCGTCGGTGACGTAGAGGTCGTCTCCCACGAGCTGCACCCGGTCGCTGATGGCGTGGGCGAGGAGGGCCCAGCCCTCGTGGTCGTCCTCGGCGAAGCCGTCCTCGATGCTGCGGATCGGGTAGTCGGCGATCAGCTTCTCGTAGTAGCGGGCGAGTGCGTCGCGGTCGAGATCGGTGCCGGCGACGGTGTAGTGGCCGTCGCCGTGGAAGAAGCCGTTCGCGGCGGGATCCATCGCGATCGCGATGTCACCGGTGCCGGGCTGGTATCCGGCGTCGGTGATCGCTGCGACGAGGAGGTCCAGGGCGTCTTCGGGCCGGTCGATGGGGGGCGCGAAGCCGCCCTCGTCGCCGAGCCCGGAGGTGCCGTAGGCGGTGCGGACGCGGGCGGCGAGGGCGTGATAGATCTCGGCGCCGACCTGCACTGCCTCCTCCTCGGTGCCGGCGTAGACGGGGGCGATCATGAACTCTTGGAAGTCGAGGCCGTTCGCGGCGTGCGCGCCGCCGTTGATGACGTTGAAGTGCGGGACGGGTAGGGAGGCGGTCGCCCCGGTGTGATCGGCGATCCACCGGTGCAGGGGCAGGCCGGTGCGCGCGGCGAAGGCGCGGGCGGCCGCGATGGAGACGGCGACGACGGAGTTCGCTCCGAGGCGGGCGAGGTTCGCGGTTCCATCCAGTGCTCGCAGCGCTTCGTCGATCTCGCGAAGCGAAGTCCAGGAGTGATCGAGCAGGAGGGCGCGGATCTCGCCGTCGACGGCCGCGACAGCGGAGCGGACTCCGCGTCCGCCGAACGCGGGGCCGCCGTCGCGCAGCTCGACCGCTTCGAACGCGCCCGTCGAGGCGCCCGCGGGGGCGGAGGCGTCCAGGACGGTGTCGTCGTCCAGACGCAGGGTGACAGCGACGGTCGGGAAGCCGCGGGAGTCGAGGATCTGCCGTGCGGCGACGTCGGTGATGACCAGCGGGTGTCCGGCGGGGTGGGTGACGTACTCGCCCGTCCCGTGGATGCTGGTGCGGGTGTGGCTGATGTAGGCGTTCATCAGGTTCCTCCTTCGTGGGCGAGCGTGATCCCCGCCCGGTCGGCTCTTGCGGGATCGAGGTAGCGTCCGCTCCTCGAGATCGGTGTCCCGGACGGCCCGGTGTCGTACAGGTACGGCTGACCCGTCGGGATGTTCAGATCGCGGACCGCGGCGTCGCCGAGGTCCCCGAGAAGGGCGCGCAGCGCGCGCAGGGAGTTGCCGTGCCCGACGATGAGCACCGTCTCGCCCTCCTGGAGGGCGGGCAGGATGCGCTCCTCGAGGAGCGGCTGCAGTCGGTGGACGACGTCACGCAACGACTCCGTGTCCGTCATCGCCTCGGCCGGCTGCCCACGGAACGCCGCGGACCTGTGCAGCTGCACGAAGGCGGTGGCGGACAGAGCAGGCGGGCGGACGTCCATCGACCGGCGCCACTCCAGGAAGGCGTCGGCCCCGTACCGGGCTCTGACGGCGCTTTTCGACAGGCCGGTGAGCGCTCCGTAGTTGCGCTCGTTCAGCCGCCACTGGGCCGCGACGATCCGCGGCCGCCCTGGTAGGGCGCCGGCGATGATCCGGGCCGATTCGGTGGAGCGCTGCAGGGTCGACGTGAGGATCAGATCGGGGTCGATCGATGCGTCCCTCAGCAGCGTCGCGGCCTGTCGCGCTTCGTCGCGTCCGAGGTCGGTGAGGGGAACGTCGAGGACGCCGCAGAAGAGACCGTCGGCGTTGCCGGTGCTCTCACCGTGGCGCACGAGAACGAGCGGGGGATGCGCGGGCATGGGTCACCTACCTGGTCTCTGATCGAGAAGGTAGGAACCATCAGCCTCGGCGGCAGTTCGAGCTCACGCTCGGGCGGGATCCATCGCCACTGCCGTCAGCCTACGCCCGCACCTCGGTCAGGACCAGGGCAGCGGCTCCGAATCATCGACCGGGGAGAGGGGGATCATGAGGACCGGCCGGTGCTGACGGTGAGCGAGACGGGCGCCGACGGCGCCGGAGAAGACCTCCTGCACGGTTCGACGCAGAGACGGCTCCTTCGTGCCGACAATGATCATGACCGCATCGACACGGTCCGCGAGCGTCGCCAGAGCGTGTGCAACGTCACCGGCCATCTGATGCGTCTGCCACGGGACACGGTCACCGACGATCCGGTCAAGCCGCTCGAGGATCGCAGGATCTGGAGCCAGTGGAGTGTCGCAGATGCACTGCGGGCGACACCGGCCCCTTCCCAAGGGTCCGGTCCCCGCCAGCTGCCCGCGCGTACACGTGCGGACGCTGCGGCGTACCCGAGTCGGCTGCTGCTGACGAAGCGCGCCTCGGGAACGAACGGTGGGATCACGCTCGACCCGACGATCGGGGTGTCGTCGAGGATGGCACGCGGTCGAACCGATCACCACGGAGACCACCGCGCGCGAGACGGTGAGAAGCAGCTCAGGCGCAAGGGGGTCGCGAATCGTCGTCGGCGCGGTTCACTCACTGCATGGATGGTCTGCCCTTCGTTGTTCTCGTCGCCGTCTTTCTCGCCGCCGCCGCAGTGGTGTGGATCGCCGGCATCCAGTTGTCGAAGGCCACGGACGTTCTGGATGCGCGCCTGCACCTGGGGAGTGCGCTGGGCGGCCTGATCGTTCTCGCCGTCGCGACGAACCTGCCGGAGATCGCGATCACCGTGTCCGCCGCGCTCTCCGGGAACCTGGACGTCGCGGTCGGCAACATCCTCGGCGGCATCGCACTGCAGACCGTGGTCCTCGTCGTCCTCGACCTGTTCGGCAAGCGCGGAAAGGGTGCGAAGCCGCTCACCTACCGTGCCGCGTCCCTCACACTCGTGCTCGAGGGGCTCGTGGTCGTCGCGGTGCTCGCCGTCGTCATCGCCGGCAGCCAGCTGCCCTCCGGACTGGAAGTGCTGCGCCTGACCCCGGACGTCGTCCTCATCGCCGGCCTCTGGGTCGTCGGGCTGCTGCTCGTGCAACGCTCCGGCAAGCACCTTCCCTGGCACGAGGACGGGCGGGCCCCCGACGCGACAGCATCCTCCTCGAAGAAGAAGACGCACCCGATGAGCACACGCAAGGCGACCATCGTGTTCACGATCTCCGCCGCGGCGACCCTCCTCGCCGGTGTCGTGCTCGAGCGCGCCGGTGACGCAGCATCCTCGCAGCTCGGTCTCTCCGGGGTGCTGTTCGGAGCCACCGTGCTCGCTCTCGCCACCTCCCTCCCCGAGATCTCGACCGGGCTGCAAGCCATCAAGCAGGGCGACGACAACCTCGCCATCAGCGACATCTTCGGCGGCAACGCCTTCCTCCCCGTCCTGTTCCTCGTCGCCACCGTCCTCTCCGGCACCGCAGTCCTCCCGCAGGCGAACTCGTCCGACATCTACCTCACCGCTCTCGCCGCCCTGCTCACCCTCGTCTACATCGTCGGACTGATCTTCCGACCCACCCGCCGCATCGCCGGCATGGGAATCGACTCGTTGATCGTGCTCGCGCTCTACACCGTCGGCATCGCCGGGCTCTTCGCCATCACCGCGACATGACGTCCGCGCCGCCGTGGGCAGATCGACCAGATCGCTGTAGCTCGAGCAGACACGGCCGCGGGCGTGATCGGCGTAGCGACGAGCCGTGCACCGGTCAGCGCAACTCGTGTGCGATCTCCAGGAACGCCGCCGCGGACGACCCGATGCGATCGGACCAGATGGCGCGGAGGGGTCGCACGAGTGCTGGTCCGCGGAGGGGCACTCGTATCAGTGAGCGCGCGGCGAGATCTGTTTCGACGGTGAGGATGCTCATGACTGCGGGCGCGATGCCGGCGCGGGCGTTCGCTCGGATGATCGCCGTCGTCTCCAGGATCGCGGCGGGAGTCGTGAGTGCGAGCCCGGCGTCGTGGAGCCATGCTTCGAGGGTCGTCCGGGTGCCGGAGCCTTCCTCTCGCGTCAGCAGTGCGGTCCCGGCCAACTCCTCGGCGCCGATACTCGCCGCGCGTGCCCAGGGGTGGTCCGGTGCCACGACGACAGCGAGTTCGTCCTCCGCGACCACGTCAGAGGAGAGCGTGGCCGTGGACGCTGGTGTCTCGACGAATCCGAGCTGCGCGGCACCGGATCTCACGAGCTCTGTGACCGTGGCTGAATTGCCGGCGATCAGCTGCACACTCACCTCGGGTGTGCGCTGTCGGAATTCGAGGAGCCAGCGTGGGAGCAGCAGTTCGGCGATGGTCTGCGACGCCGCGAGAACCAGTGAGCCGGTCGGCTGTCGCAGTGCTGCCGCGCCCGCCTCGAGGCGGCGGGACGCCTCGAGGACCGGGCCGGCCAGCTCGAGCACGAGCCGGCCCGCGTCGGTCATCAGGGACCCGGTCGGAGAGCGGCGCACGAGCGGCTGCCCGATGGCGCGCTCCGCGACCCGCAGACGCGCCGAGACGGCCTGCTGGGTGACGCCGAGGTCTTCGGCAGCGCGGGAGAGCGAGCCCGCCTCGGCGATGCGCTCGAGCACCTCCAGCGTGTCGAGATCCAGGATCCGGTCCGTCAATCGCCGCGTCGCCACAAGCACTCATTGTGCCCCGCCAAGACGATCGCTGTATCGGCTGGTGCCGGCGATGCTCAGGCTGGAGGCATGACAACTTTCTCCCCCGCCCGCGCATCTTCCTCGATCGGGCATCCTCCGCGGTCGAGGCGCTTGTTCCGGGAGTTGGAGCATCCGGGACTGATCGTGTCGAACCTGACGCCGAACTGGTTCGCGTCGATCATGGGCACCGGCATCGTCGCGGTCGCCGCCGCGTCCCTGCCACTCCAGTTCCCCGGACTCCGCACCGGGGCCACCGTCGTCTGGGCGATCGCCGCGCTGCTGCTCGTCGCGCTGACGGTCGCGACCGGGCTGCACTGGGTCCGCTACCGCGGTACAGCGGTGAGGCACCACCTGAATCCCGTGCTCTCGCACTTCTACGGCGCGCCGCCCATGGCGTTCCTCACTGTCGGCGCGGGAACCCTCCTCCTCGGCAAGGACTGGATCGGCCTGCCGGCCGCTGTCACCATCGACTGGGTGCTCTGGGGTGCGGGGACTCTCGGCGGGCTGGTGACGGCGGTCCTGGTGCCCTACCTCGCGTTCACCCGGCATGAGAACAAGCCCGATTCGGCGTTCGGCGGCTGGCTGATGCCGATCGTTCCGCCGATGGTGTCCGCTTCCACCGGCGCACTGCTGCTGCCGTACGCGCCCGCCGGGCAAGCGCGGGAGACGCTCCTGTGGTCCTGCTACGGCTTCTTCGGCCTCAGCCTGGTCGCGTCGCTGGTGGTGATCACCCTGATCTGGAACCGGCTCGCGCAGCACAAGGTCGGAGCGGCGGGGATGGTGCCGACGCTGTGGATCGTCCTCGGTCCGGTCGGACAGTCGATCACCGCCGTGAATCTGCTCGCCTCGAACGCGCCCACCGTCGTGGACGCCGGCATGGCGCGTGCGCTGCTGGTCGTGGCTCTGGTGTACGGCTTCGCGATGCTCGGCTTCGCACTGCTCTGGACCGTCATCGCCCTCGCGATCACCCTCCGCACCGCGAAGGAGCACCTGCCGTTCAGCCTGACGTGGTGGTCGTTCACGTTCCCCGTCGGCACCTGCGTCACCGGACTGAACGGCCTCGCCCTGCACTCCGGTCTCACGGTTGTCGCCGGCCTCGCGGTGCTCTACTACGTCGGCCTGGTCGCCGCGTGGATCATCGTCGCCGCCCGCACGTTCCACGGTTCCGTGATCCGCGGAACCCTGCTCGCACCACCGCGGCCGGCCTGACCGGGATCGAGGACCATCGTGGATGTCCGAAGCCTGAACGCCCTCGCCGAGACCTGGCGGAGTACCGCGGACGCGACCGGACGCTTCGTTCCGGGCTTCGATCCCCGCTCCGGCGGCACCGCCAGTCGCGTCCTGGTGCTGATGCAGTCACCCGGCCCTCGGACGATCGCCTCGGGATCCGCTGCCGTCTGCAGCGAAGACAACCTCGGGCCCACCGCCGCCGCGTTCCGGGCGGCCCGCATCGAGTCCGGACTCTCCCGCGACCACTACGTCCGGTGGAACCTCATCCCGTGGGAGATCCCTGGCCGCGTCCGCCCCGCGGACATCGAGCAGGGCCGGCTCGCGCTCGGTGAGCTGCTGGAGCTGCTGCCCGCGCTCGACGCCGTCGTCACCTACGGGACCGTGGCGCTCGACGGGGTCATGCGCTATCTGACCCTGCACGATGATCCCCGTGTCGTCCCCGTCCTCGCGGCACCGCACCCCTCACCGGCCAACGGGCGTCACCGCGCCGACCAGCACCTCCGCTCCGTGAACGCGCTCCGCCTCGCGAATCGTCTCGGATCCGGTCGGCGAGTCGCAGACTGACGGCACTGAAGGGAGACGTCCGCGGCTCGGCCGGCACCGGTCGTCGTGACCGATGAGGCGCTGATCTCAGACGGATCCCGTCCCCGGACCGCTGACGGGACCGGCCTGGTCGTCCACGACATCGACGGTGTACGCCGCGCCGTGCTCGAGCGTGTGGCCGACGGTGCACTGGCGATCGACGGCCCGGCGGGTGCGCTCGGACAGTGAGGCGATCTGCTCGGGATCGAGCCCCGACAGGTCGGCGCGGATCACGGCGGTGATCGAGTCGTAGCGGTCCTCACCCTCGGGCTTGGTCGCGGTGATGTCGGTGGTCGCTTCGAAATCGGCTCCGAGGCGGCTGGCGAGGATGTGGTCCGAGGAGAGCATGCCGCAGGCGGCGAGGGCGAGGTGCAGCAGCTCGCCGGGCGAGAACACGCCGTCGGCGTCCGACCCGCCGATGCGGACCTCGGCTCCTCGCGCGTTGCGGCCGATGAAGCTTCTCGGTCCCTCGCGGGTGATGTGCAGCGGCGTGGTCTCGGTGCTCATGGTCTGCTCCTGTCCGGTGCCCGCGGCACCGCGGGCAGTGTCGGTGTCTCCTGCGGGTGGGCGGTGTCTCAGGTGTCGGTGCGGACGAGGGGGGAGTTCGTGCCGCGGACCCTGATGTCGACGCCGGTGATCTCCGACCGGGCGACGCCCGTGGACGCCGCCAGGTCGACGGCGCGCCGCCCGGCCGCCGTCCAGGTGGCGACGGTGATCGTGCTGCCGTCTGTGCGGGTGATCACGAGTTCGTACTCCGCGTCGGCGGGCGCATCACCACTGTAGGTGCAGCTCCACTCCAGCCGGGTGCCCCACGGCTTCCCCTCGACCTGGATGTCCGCAGCGAGAGCGGGATCGGCCGCGATCGGGTCCATCGGTTCGAGGGTCGCCTCGCTCGCCACGGGAGCGCCCGCGATGCCCGTGCCGAGAGCGACACCTCCGAAGACGGAGGCGGTGACGGCGGCCGCGACGGCGAGGGACGTCACCAGCCGGCGCCGACGTCGGCGCGTCCGGACACGGTGGGCGATGGCGGGCAGCGTCACCATCGACGGCGGCGCCTCCTCGCCGTCGTCCGATGCGCTGATGGCGAGAGCGTCCTCGACGGAGAGGCGGCCGACGATGCCGGGCAGTCCTGCCAGCTCTGCCACGGCCGCGCGGCAGGCCGCGCAGCCGCTGAGGTGCTGCTCGTACTCGAGTCGCTGATCTGCGGGGAGAGCGCCGAGGACGTAGGACGCGTCCCAGTCGCGGTACTCGTCCTCCGTCGCAGAGCTTCCGTGGTGGTCGTTCATCGGGTGACGCCCCTTTCCTGCAGAGCCAGTCGCAGTCCGCGCAGTCCGTAGTGCAATCGAGATTTCGCTGTTCCCTCGGGGATGGAGTGCCGGCGGGCGATCTCGGGGACGGTGTGTCCGAGGAAGTACGCGTCCACCACGATCTGACGATGCTCCACCGACAGCGATGCGAGAGCGTCGGCGACCAGGATGCTGTCCAGGACCGCGTCGGTGCGATCGGGGACGGCGCCGCCGCCGTCTTCGTCCTTCGCCGGCACCTCGCGTCGGCTCCGAGCGGATCGGGCGTCGTCGATGACGAGGTTGCGGGCGACGGTGAACAGCCACGCGCGAGCGGCGTCGGCGTCGCGTTCGAGGACCTGCGGGCGCTGCCAGGCCCGGACCATCGTCTCCTGCACGACGTCCTCCGTCAGCGCCGCGTTCCGAGTGAGGTTCTGCACGAAGCGCCGCAAGGCCGGGCCGTGACTCTCGTACAGCGCCGCCAGGAGCTCATCGACGGGGCGGGGCACAACGCTCACCGCCTCGAAGCGCCACGGTGCGCTCCCTCATCACGGTTGCTGCGATCACTGCCGGTCATCCCTTCCGTCCATGCCTGTCGAGAACCGGCGACCCGGCCCGACGATGCGCTTCGCTGCGCGGGGACGGGTCGCCGTCGCATCAGGACGCCGGGGTGGCGGTGCTCATGGCCGCGGCTTCCTTGTTCATCGTGCCGTCGGGGAGGAGGACGTACCAGGCGTCCTTCACACCCTGCCCGTTGACCTGGCCCGGCGCGGTGTCCTTCGCGAACCGGTAGACCGGCCATCCGTCGACGGTCAGCTGGGTCGTCCCGTCGGTGCGCGTGATCGAGCCGACCTCTCCGGTGATCCCGTCCGCGGCGGTCGTGCTGGACGCCGTCACGGCCGGCCAGGTCGTGGCGCACTCGTCGTAGCAGCTGCTGCTGCCCGAGTTCTGCGTGTCCTTCATGAACGTGTAGACGGTGTAGCCGGCCTCGTCCGTGATGATCTCGCCCAGCGGCGAGGACGCCGTCGTGAGAGCCGCCGTCTCAGCGGAGGCGGTCGCGGTGGCGGAGGCCATCGCGGTGGCGGAGGGGCTGTCGGCCGGCGCTTCCGACGAGGCGGCCGAGCCGGCGGCCGTCGAGCATCCGGCGAGAAGGACGGCGGCGAACGCCGCAGTCGTCACAGTGGTCGCGATTCGCTTGAGCATGATGCCTCCTGTAGTGCGGGGGCCGAGGTGGTCCCACCGAGGACACGACACAGCAGTCGCGGACGTTCAACGACGCGAGAAGATCGCTGGGAGAGCATCCGCGCAGCGGGCGGATTCAGTGAGAGCGACGATCCGTTGCGCGCTCCTTCGCGTGAAGGCCCGAGGCTGCGCGCTGCTCTCCACGGCGGCGTGCGAGCAGTGATCGACCATGTGCGCGACGGCTGCGGCCTGCCCGGCCGCCCGCGCGGCAGCGGTGGCGGCCCGCTCGCCCGCCTGCGTCGCGGCGCGGGCTGCGGCGTGCGCCGTGAAGGCCGCCGTGCGGCACTCGGTCATCGGAGCCTTGCCCCGCCCCCAGGCGAGGAGGACGTCGAGCGCGCGCCGGGGCCGGGCATTGTCCGGGTCCCGCTCCTCGAACGCGGGGAGGGCGCGCTCCGCGCACTCCGCCGCCCACCGCGCGAGCGCCCGGTGGACCTCCGGCTCCGGATCCGCCCAGGCCGGCTCCTCCGCTCCGCGCACGGGTCTTCCTCCGATTCCGGAGCTCAGCTGGCTCTTCCCAGATGAGGGTGTAGGTCGGCCGGGAGCGTCGGTCCGCAGATAGACGTCGAGGTCTCCCGACGACGGAGGTTCCTACGCCATCCGTCCGAAAGACCTCGACGTGACCGACGCTACCCCGCCGGCCGGCTTCGGCCGCCCTGACCTGACCGCCTTCGCGTCTCATCCCAGTCGACCCTGATCGAGTCTGCTGACCCCCTCGACGAGAACGCAGCGACATCACAGCCACCCAACCCCGACCGTCCGGGAAGCCGGGACACGTCACATGACCTGTGCTGCGGGCGTGTCGAGTGGGTCGTCCAGGGGCGACGCAGGAGCGTCGACGCGACGTGCTGAGAGGTGGTTCCAGTCGAGCGCTAGGACACCGGCTACAGGCATGGCGATAGGTCAGGAACGGCGTCGCTCCCTGCGCAGGAGGGAGCGCAGAGTCTCGGCATTCGCGTAGCCGACCCGTAGCGCGATCTCGGCGGAGGTGAAGTCCGTGGTTGCTGAGAGGTGCCGAGCTCGTTCGATGCGAAGCCGTTGGACGAAGCCGAGCGGAGTGAGGTTGAGCGCCGCACGGACTCGTCGTTCGAGGGTGCGCCGGCTGGTGCCGAGCGACTGCGCGACGAAGGCGACGTTGAACGGTTCGTCCAGGCGGGCGCGCACGAAGCGTTCGAACTCGACGACGATCGGGTCCTCGTGCCGGAGATGTTCGTAGGCGACGAAGGCCGCCTGAGACGGACGCTCGTCGATGATGAGGAGCTTGGCGACATGTTGGGCCAGGTCGGGGCTGATCGATCGCACGAGTGAGAGCGCGAGGTCGATGTGGGCGAACGCGGCGCCGGCGGTGACAAGGTTCCCGTCGACCACGACCATGGTGTCGAGATCGAGGGCGACGGTCGGATAGCGCTTCAGGAACTCCGGCCCCAGGAACCAGCTGGTCGTCGCCCTCCGATGATGCATCCGTCCGGTCTCGGCGACAGCGAACACGCCGGTGCACGCCGCGGCGATCCGGGTGGTCGCCTCGTCGAGGCGCCCGAGCGAGGCGATGACCGAACGAGCATCTCGGCTCTGGAGGACGTCGTTGGTAGCAGCGGCCGTAAGGGTTCCAAGCGCAGGGACGACGACCACGTCGAACTCTCCGGACTCCGACAGCGGGTGGTCCACCGACAGGGTCATCGATGCCGTCGTGGTCACTCGCCGTTTCGGTCCGAGGATGGCGAGTTCGATCGGGTCGATCCGCGGGTCGACATCGCCGCGGGCTCCGTCGGCCACCCGCACGATGTCGATGATCGACGCGATAGCCGAACCGAAGCAGCCGTCGATCGCGATCAGTCCGATACGCATGACGTAAACAATAGCAATACTGCCGTATACGCCACTCCCCACCGGCCCTCGCTCGTCATACGCTGAACTCGTCCCACAAAGAACCCCGACGTCAAGGAGAGTCCCTCATGTCCACACCCGCATCACTTCCGTATGCCTTCGTCGCCAAGATCGTCGCGGCCGATGGACAGCACGACGCGGTCGCCGATCTGCTCGCCGGCGCTGTCGCACTCGCCAACGAAGAAGTAGGAACGATTGTCTGGTTCGCGGTCAGGACCCACGCCGACACCTTCTGGATCTTCGATGCATTCCCCGACGAAGCCGCTCGCGACGCCCACGCCAACGGCGCCATCGTCGCAGCCCTGATGGCCAACCAGCACCTCCTCGGCGCAGCACCCGAGATCCTGGCGGCCGACGTCCTCGCGTCCAAGCTCCCGTAGTCCGCCAACGCACGAGACGATCGCGCCCCGCCGAGCCGTCGCCAGGTCGCGACGCAACGCCACGCTGCGTTGCCGAGCCGTGCGAGGCCTATCGGCACACGGACAGGATGCCGGCCGCGAGCGCTCAGCCGGCGAGGGGTCCGTCGCAGAGGAGAGCGACGTCGGTGTCGGGCAGAGCCGTGAGGCCAGCGCATCGCGCGACCACCAGAACGGTTCGCCGGAGCCGCCTGTCGGAATCGAACGGACGACCTCATCACGTCGGCTTTGCGTCTATCGCTTGATGCGCCCACTGGGCGAACGAGCCGCTGACCTGCGCAAACGCCGAGCGTGGAGGACGCCGCCATCCGGTGGTGACCGACGACGACCGACCAGTACCGACCGTTTCACCGGAGCTTGCGGCGGCGTCGAAGCCGAGCAAGCTCCATTCTTCTAGCTCACCGCGCCCTCCTCCTCGCCGGCCCCGTCGTCGGCGAAGACGTTTCAGGGGTCTTCTCAGATGACGGTGTAGGTCGGCCGGGCGCGTCGGTCCGCAGATAGACGTCGAGGTCTCCCGACGACGGAGGTTCCTACGCCATCCGTCCGAAAGACCTCGACGTGACCGACGCTACCCCGCCGGCCGGCTTCGGCCGCCCTGACCTGACCGCCTTCGCTCGACTCGACGGCCTCGGTCTGCACACCGGCGCGGACCTGCTCACCGACAAGCAGAGCGACAGGCTACGCGCGCTGTTCGTTGATGACGCTCACGTCGAGGTCGAGGCGACCTGGGGTGTCCATCAGCGCATGATCGCCGCCTATCGCCACGAGGACCGGCAACGTGGCCGCGAGCTCATGGAGAAGCTGATCACCGACCTCAGCGCCGGCGTCCCCAAGGTGCTCACCGAGCTCACCACCCTGCGCCGGACCCTGAAGAAGCGAGCCGCTGACGTGCTCGCCTACTTCGAACGACCCGGCACCAGCAACGGGCCGACCGAGGCGCTCAACGGACGGCTCGAACACCTGCGCGGCTCCGCACTCGGGTTCCGCAACCTGACCAACTACATCGCCCGAAGCCTGCTCGAGACCGGCGGCTTCAGACCCCAACTCCTACACCCCCGATTGGGATGAGCCGCTCAGCTCCGGCGCGGCCGCCCCGTGAAGTGCTTCACCCCGTAGACCAGGAGGAGCAGGATGCCGCTCAGCTGCAGGGCGAGCGAGAAGCCGGAGGCGAATTCACCGGCCGGCCACACCAGCCTCAGCACCAGCGCGACGAACATCGCTGTGACTCCGACCACGAACAGGACTCGATTCCGCATCCGTCGAGTCGACCATCCGCACGCGCATCGGGGCGAGCCGGACGGCTCAGCTCAGGCGCTCGGTCAGGTGGACGGTGACGACGTCGCCGAGGTCCTTGCCGATCGTCTTCCTCAGTTTCGCGCTGATCGACAGCATGTGACCGCCGGCGCCGGTCGGCAGCAGGCTCGCCGTCACCGGCTCGCCGTCGACGGTGGCGACCACCTTCACGGACCTCCCTGTGCCGAGCAGCTCGACGGAGCCGGGCACCTCGACGCACGACCAGAGGTCGCCCTTCACGGCGACACCGATCGGGGCGGTGAAGGCGAGGTCCAGGGGGCCGGCGCTCATGCGCTCTCCTCCGCGGACGCCGCGCTCTCGCCGGAGGAGCCCTGCCCGCTGTACCGGTCGAGGATCTCGTCGTACATCGCGGCGTCGAGCAGACCATCGGACAGGGCCCGGCCGACCTCCTCGAACTCCCCGGGGTCGAGGGTCGTCCAGTCGAAGCCGTCGCTCGGCGACCCGGGCCGGTAGCGCCGGCGGCCGAGCTCGTCGACGGCCTGCTCCCGCGTCAGCTCCCCCGCGGCGAATCGCTGCGCGATCCCGTACGGTGTCGCGCCGGAGAAGCCGGAGCGCACGTGCGGCAGCGCGGCGGCCCCCTCGATCCCGTCGGACACCTCGTCGATCGACATGCGGACCCCTCCCGTCCGAGGGTCCACCGACCCTCCCGTCGACCCTACGACGAGACGTCGCATCCCGGTCGGGCCGGGCGACGCGCACTGCCCTCGACAGGCGGCTACCGTTCCTCCATGACCGGACGCGCCGCTACGTCCCGGCACGAGTTCCGCGTCGACTCGCGCACGCTCGTCGCCCACGACTTCCTCGGCACTCGAGCCCCCAGGGCTGCAGTCGTCTGGTGCGGAGGGACACCGCACACCGGCGCACTCCTCGCTCCCCACGTCGACGCCGCTGCGGCGCGCGGCATCCGGCTCGTCTCCGTCGCCCGTCCCGGCTTCGGCGGCTCGATGCGCGCTCCCGGACGGAGCATCGCGGATGCGGCCGCCGATGTGCTCCGCGTCGCCGACCTGCTCGGGATGGAGCGCTTCGTGATGACGGGCTACTCCGGCGGCGGCCCGCACGCGCTGGCCGTCGGGGCTCTCGGAGGTGATCGCGTCCGGGGCGTCGCGACGTTCGGCAGCCCGGCGCCCTTCAGTGACGACGGAGCGTGGTTCGAGGGCATGCAGGATCCGGGCGCTCTCCGCAGCGCGCGCGACGGCCGGGCTGCGCGCGAGGAGTGGGAGGAGACGGCCCGCTTCGATCCGGAGCAGTTCACCGGTGACGACTACTCGGCCCTCGACGGCCCGCTGACGGCGCTCGGCGCAGAGGCCGGACGCGCCTCGGAGCTCGAACAGGGCGGGAGCGTCGACGACGACCTCGCCCTCGTCATGCCCTGGGGAGTCGACCTCTCGCGCCTCACCGCGCCGGTCCTCCTCCACCACGGCGCGGCGGACAGGGTGGTCCCGGTCGCCCACGCGGAGCGGATCCGCCGCCTCCACCCGGCTGCGGAGCTCACGATCCGGCCCGGTCGAGGCCACATCGGCGTCCTGCTCGACTGGCCGGACGTCCTCGACCGCCTCCTCGCGGACGGGTTCCCCGGGTACCGCTCCGGCAGCGGAGGCTGAGCGTCTCATCGCGGCCGGCAGCGGATCCGACGCGGAAGGTGGGCCTGGAAGGGCCACGCTTCGGGAGGGCCCCCTCCGCGAGGATCACGGCATGGCCCCCCACACGGATCCCCGCCGATGACTCTGCAGGACCTCGCCGACGAGCTCGCCCAGGCTCTCGACCGCCCGGTGACGATCGAGGACGCCTCGAGCCGGGTGCTGGCCGCGACGCGCGCGCGCGAGGAGGCACCTCACGACGGCGTGTTCCCCGTCCAGGATCCGCGGGGCCGGCTCGCGACCCTCCTCCTCCCCCGGGAGCGGCCCGCGCCGCTCACTCCGGCCGAGTACTCGCTCATCGACGCGGCCGTCGGAGCGATCCGCCGCCTCCTCGGCCCCTCGACGCGGGCGGGCGGCAGCTCCCGGCGCGCAGACGTCCTCGCGGCGCTCCTGGCGGCCGACGGCGGCACCCGGCGCGCCTCCTTCGCCGAGGCGGTCGAGCGCCGCTGGCTGCGCCGGGACGCCCAGACCGTGGTCCGCGCGGTGCGGCTGACCGGCCCGACCGGCTCCCTGCAGCGGACGGCGCTGGCGCGGCGGATCGACGCGAGCGCAGCCTCCAGCCTGACGTTCCTCGGCGACCAGGAGGGCGTGCTGTTCTTCGTGAGCGTGGAGGCGCCCGAGGCCGCCGCGGAGGCGGACGACGTCCTGCGGGCGGAGGCGCGCGGCCGCGGCACGGCCGTCGACGCGATCGGCTCGGCGCGCTTCGACGTCCGCGACGACGACCTCCTCCCGACCGCCGAGCGGGCCGCCCTCGCGGCGACCATCGTCGGCTCCCTGCCCGACGGCCGTGGCCGGGCCGACATCGCCGAGCTCGGGGCCTGGGTGCTCCTCGCCTCGATCGGGGCGGACAGCTCGCAGCTCGCCATGCTCTCGCCGGCCGCGGCGACGCTGCTCGAGCGGGGCGACGAGGTGCAGCGGCGGACGGTCGAGGCCTACCTCGACGTGCGCGGCAGTGTGCGGGAGGCGTGCGGGCTCCTCCACATCCACCGCACCACGCTCTACTACCGCCTCGACAACCTGCCCGAGGCGGTCCGGGAGGCGCTCGACGACGGCCTCGCCCGCAGCACGCTGCACCTCTGCCTCAAGCTGATGAAGTTCCGCGACGGGCTCGAGCGGCGGCGTGCCTCGTGATTGTGCCCGGGGACCTCCCGCAGGTCCGCCTCTACGGGCGGCGCGAGAGCCGCGACGCGTGGGAGATCCGCGACCTCCTCTCGCGCAGCGTCGTCTCGTTCTCGTGGACGCCGATCGACACGGACGAGCAGTGCCTCGCCGTCGCGGGGCATCCGCTCGCCACCGCGTCGCTCCCCCTCGTGGTGTTCCCGGACGGCAGCCGCGCCTCCGATCCGACGCTCGCCGAGGTCGCGGCCCGGCTCGGCTGGGTGGGCTCGCCGCGGCTCGCGGAGTACGACCTCTCCATCTACGGAGCCGGCCCGGCCGGGCTCTCGGCCGCCGTGTACGCCGCCTCGGAGGGGCTGAAGGTCGTGGTCCTCGAGCGCTCGGCGATCGGCGGGCAGGCCGGCTCCAGCAGCCTGATCGAGAACTACCTCGGCTTCCCGCACGGGATCGCGGGAGCCGATCTGGCCGAGCGCGCGCGGCAGCAGGCCGTCTCCTTCGGCGCCGAGCTGCTGCGGATGCGCGAGGGGATCCGCGGGCGCTTCGCCGACGACCGGATCCACGCGCTGCTCGCCGACGGGACGACCGTCGTCGCCCGCACCAACATCTGCGCCACGGGCATCCAGTGGCGCCGGCTCGGCCTCGAGCGCGAGGACGAGCTGCTCGGCGTCGGCCTCTACTACGGTGCCGGCACGAGCGAGGCGCCGCTCTGCGAGGGCGAGGACGTCGTGGTCGTCGGAGGCGGCAACTCGGCCGGGCAGGCCGTGATGAACCTCTCGGCGCACGCGCGGCACGTGACCATGCTGGTCCGCGGCCCGGATCTGGCCGACAGCCTCTCCTCCTACCTCGCGGAGCGCGTCGTCCGGCAGCCGAACGTGACGATCCTGCTCGACTCGCGCGTCACCCGCCTGCACGGCGCCGACGCCCTCGAGTCGATCGAGGTCGAGAACTCGGCGACCGGTGTGCACGGGGCGCTGGCCACCTCCCACCTCTTCGTCTGCATCGGGGGCGAGCCGGATACGACGTGGGCGGCGGAGACCGCGATCGTCCGCGACTCCGGCGGCTACCTCGTGACGGGACCGGATCTCGCCGGTGAGCACGCGGCTCGCGACTGGCCGCTCGAGCGGGCGCCGTTCTACCTCGAGACCAGCGTCCCCGGCTCCTTCGCCGCGGGCGACGTGCGCCGCAGCTCGGTCAAGCGCGTCGCCTCCGCCGTCGGCGAGGGCGCGATGGCCGTCACCTTCGCCCACCGCCACCTGCAGGAGACCTCGTGAGCCGCCGGCTGCCGATGGTGCGCCACGGCGTCGGCTTCTGGATCGTCGCCGCGACCTTCCTGCTCGTGATGGCGTACTCGACGGTGCCGACTCCGCTCTACCCGCTCTACCAGCAGCTCGACGGCTTCCCGCCGTTCGTGATCACCGTCGTCTTCGCCGCCTACGCGGTCGGAGTGATCGTGAGCCTGTACCTCGCCGGTCACGTCAGCGACTGGCTCGGCCGCCGCCGGGTGCTGCTGATCGCGGTGCTCGTCTCGGCGATCTCGGCCGTGCTCTTCTCGCTGACGACGGAGGTGCCGGGGCTGATCGTCGCCCGCTTCGTCAACGGCGTCAGCATCGGGATGCTCACCGCCACGGCGACCGCCCACCTCGGCGAGCTGCGCGCCCGCGCCCGGCCCGACGAGAACACGATCGTCGCCGCGTCGATCTCGGGCGCGGTGAACCTCGGCGGACTCTCGCTGGGCCCGCTGCTCGGAGGGGTCTTCGCCGAGTTCCTGCCCGATCCGCTCCTCCTGCCGCACCAGGTGTTCCTGGTCGCGCTGCTCGTGGCGGGCCTCGCGCTGCTCCTCGTGCCCGAGACGGTCGACGTGCCGGAGACGGCGCCCGCCTACCGGCCGCAGCGGCTCTCGGTGCCGGCGGACGCGCGCAGGGCATTCCTGCTCGCGGCGTTCGGAGCGTTCTCGGCCTTCTCCGTCCTCGGCCTCTTCACCTCGCTCGCACCGACGTTCCTGGTGCAGACCTTCCAGGTGCGCGACCACCTGCTGGCCGGCGCGACGTCCTTCGCCGTGTTCGCCTCCGCGGCCCTCGGCCAGCTGCTGCTCGTGAAGGTGGGGATGCGCCTGCAGCTCTCGATCGCGGTGGCGGGCTGCGCGGTCGGGCTGGCGGCGGTCGCGGCCGGAGCGATCGCTCCGCAGCTGGGAGTGTTCCTCGCCGGGGCCGTCGTCTCGGGCTTCGGGGTGGGGCTGCTCTTCAAGGGCTCGATCGGCACAGCGGTCGCCCTCGCGGATCCCGCCCGCCGGGGCGAGACCCTGGCGGTGGTGTTCCTGGTCGCGTACACGGGGCTCGCGGTGCCCGCACTGGCGGCGGGAGCGGCGCTCGACCTCGTCGCCGCGACGACGGTGCTGACGATGTTCGCGTCGCTCGTGCTGGCGGCGACCGCGACGGCCGGCGTGCTGCTGCGCGCCCGCAGCGCGGCGGCCGGGCGATGAGCGGCGGAGCGGGGCGGCGCTGCGGGGTGCGGGCCGGCGGCCGTCCGGGTGCCGGCCGCGTGCACCCGGGACGGCCGCCCGCCGCGTCAGAAGTCCTCGCGCCGCTCCTGCTCGGCCTCGGCGGCCGGCTCGAGCGCGGCGAGATCCCCGAGCGCGAGGAGCAGCTGGCGCAGCAGCCACTCCTCGGTCAGCGCCCCCGCGTCGAGCGCGTCCAGCCGGCGGAGGCGCTCGGCGGCCGACCCGGTGAGGTCGGCGGGCGTCCCGGCGCTCATGCGCCGTACCCCGCTCCGCGGAGCAGGCGGCGCAGGTCGACGAGCTGCTGCTCGTCCACGTCCTTGTGGTGCGGCCGGTGGAGGGTCTCGGTCGTCGAGCCGACCGTCACCGAGAAGGCGCCGTCGTGCTTCTCGTGGACGGTGCCGACGGCCTCGAGCAGCGTCAGCACGTCCGCCCAGAGGACGTTGTGGCTCGGCGAGTCCTCGAGCAGCCGCTCGAGGGTGTCTCGCTGGTTCGAGTGGAGGTGGCGGGTGTCGGTCATGAACGGCCCTTCGGTGTCTGCGCACGCGCCCCGGTGGCGGTGCTCGGCGTCGCGTCCGACGGTAGGCGCGCGGGTGGAGCCGGTGCGCGAGTCGGATGACTCGAAGAGCCGACGCTCCGGGGCGGGCCCGCGAGAGGTGCGGTCCCCGCGAGAGGTGCGGCCGTGAATCCGGAGCCGGGCGACCGCCTCGACGAGGAGGACCCTCCCCGCACGCCCGCGCTGCCCGAGGCCGCCGTCTCCGCCGCGTCGCTCCCGGACCGGCCGGCCGCGTTCCTCAACGCCCTGCTGACCGAGCACTTCGTGCTGGAGTCGGCGCGCGGGATCACCGTGACGGAGTCGAGCAGCCGCGCCTCGCTCTACCTGACGATGCTCTCCAGCTCGCTCGTGGCCTTCGGCTTCCTTGCCCCGACCCGGTACGCGATGGGGTTCCTCGCGGTGATCATCCCGGTCGTCGTGCTGCTGGGGGTGTTCACCTACGAGCGGCTGGTGCAGACCTCGATGGAGGACATCGCCGCGCTGACGGCCATCCAGCGCATCCGCCGCTACTACGGAACGCTGCTGCCGGGCGCGGGCGCCTACTTCGCGGTGCCGCGTGGCCGCCACGCGCCGAACGAGCTGCTCGAGATCGGCCGGCGGCAGAGCTGGCGGGGCATCTTCTTCACGATGTCCTCGGCGATCGCGGTGGTCAACTCGATCGTGGCGGGCGCCGGAGTCGCGCTCGCGCTGACGCAGAGCGGCGCGGACGAGGTCTCCGCGATCGCGTGCGGGATGGCGGCCGCCGTCGTCCTCGCGGTGCTGCACGGGGTGTACCAGTTCCACCGCTACCGGCAGATGCGGCTGCGGATCGCGGAGGCGGAAGCGCTGGACGGGGTCGAGAGGGGGTGACGGGGCGGGGCCCGGCCGGAGGGGTCCGGAGGTGACGAACGCCGATCAGGCGTGGCGTCGGCCGCCGGCTGGTCAGCTGGCTCCGACCTGCTCCCGCGACTGCTCCCGCGACTGCTCAAGAGTTGTCGCAGTCGACGCCCAGTGCGACAACTCCTGGACTCTCGTGGCGCTCTCTCCCCGGCGGGCCGCCGCGAACATCCAGAAGTCGCCGTGGTCGGTCGCGAGCACGGCGACTCCTGGCTACTCGCCGCCTGTGGACAAGCGTTGGGTGTCGGCGGCTCCGACGGCCGCGACTGCTCGAGAGTTGTCGCAGTCGACGCCCAGTGCGACAACTCCTGGACTCTCGTGGCGATCGCTCGTCGGCGGGCCGCCGCGACCATTCAGAAGTCGCCGTGGTCGGTCGCGAGCACGGTGACTTCTGTCTGCACGCCGCCTGCGGACGTGCGCAGGGAGCCGGCGGCCGGCGACTGTCCAGGAGTTGTCGCAGTCGATGCCGAGTGCGACAACTCCTGGACTCTCGCGAAAGTCCTGCGCTCTCGCGGAGGCGCGCGGCTCAGCCGCGCTCGGCGCGCTCGGCGCGCTCGGCGCGCTCGGCGAGGAGGTACTGCCAGTCGCGCGGCACGCGGTCCTTCGGCCCCGGGGTGGTCTGGCTCGCCGGGTGGCTCTGCGGGTCGGCCAGGGCGGGGCCGTCGGCGTAGTCGTCGGTCCGGTAGTCCCAGAACCAGTCCTCGCCGGGCTCGAAGCTGCGGATGATCGCGTGGCCCGTCGAGTGGTAGTGGGCCGTCGCGTGGCGGTTCAGCGAGTCGTCGCAGCAGCCGATGTGCCCGCAGAGCGCGCAGCGGCGCAGGTGCAGCCACCACGAGCCGGACTGCTCGCACTCGACGCAGCCGGGGCCGCTCGGCGGGACGGAGGGGTCGATCATCTGCTGCGACGT
Source organism: Rathayibacter sp. AY1C7 (assembly GCF_002931865.1). Lineage (NCBI taxonomy): Bacteria > Bacillati > Actinomycetota > Actinomycetes > Micrococcales > Microbacteriaceae > Rathayibacter > Rathayibacter sp. AY1C7. The sequence goes on from NZ_PSWB01000007.1 coordinate 26,380, forward strand.
CATGCGCTCAGCATGCGCCTCCCGCGGCGGCAGGCACCAGGTCGGATGACTCGATCCTGCGGCTCCGTCACGCGCTCCGGGCGTCCTCGAGGCTGAGGAGCGCGTCGCGGAGCCCGGCCCGCGAGGTCACCCCGAGCTTGGGGAAGATCCGGTACAGGTGCCCGCTGACGGTGCGAGGCGAGACGAAGAGCTGCTGGGCGATCTGCTTGTTCGACAGGCCGGCAGCGGCCAGGGAGACCACGCGCCGCTCCTGCTCGCTGAGGTCGGCGGCGACCGGCGCCTCCCCCGCTCCGCCCGCCGCCCGCAGCTCGTGCTGGGCGCGGGCGAGCCAGAGCTCGGCCCCCACCGCGGCGAACCCCGCGACGGCCTGGCGGAACCGGGTGCGGGCCTCCAGCGGGCGCATCCGGCGGCGCAGCCACTCGCCGTGGCAGAGCTGGACGCGCGCCCGCTCGAACGGCCACTCCTCGGAGGCCGGGTCGAGGGAGCGCTCGAAGAGGGCGCCCGCGCCGCCGGTCTGATCGAGGACCGCGGTCGCCGCGAGGGCGAGCATTTGCCCGCGGGGAGCGAGGGGCCGCGCGGCGAGGTCCGCCGCGGCCGCCGCCAGCTCGGCGCAGTGCTCGGGCAGGCGGAGGCGCGAGGCGGCCTCGGCTGCGTCGAGGAGCTCCAGCGGATCGCCGCCGGCGCGGGAGGAGGAGCGGGCGTGCGCCTCCTCGAAACGGCCGCCGCCGAGGTCGAGCGAGCACAGGGCGTGATCGGCGGCGCGCGCGACCGACGCCGCTCCGTGCCGCAGCGCCCAGGCCGTCGCGCGCTCGGCGCACTCGAGGGTGCGTGCCCGGTCGCCCTGCACGGCGTGGACCCGGGCGCGAGTCGCGTCGATCAGCGCGCGCACGGCGGGCAGGTCGTCGGCGCGGGCGGCCGCGCGGTCGAGGTCGGCCGAGGCGTCGTCGAGGCGACCGCCGTCGAGGGCGGTGGTGCCGCGGCGGAGGAGGGCGAGGGCGCCGGGCAGGCCGTCCGCCTCCTCCCCGCCGTCGAGGAGCCCGGCGAGGCGGTCGCGGCGCTCGTCCGAGACCTCGAGCAGCGACCAGGCGAGGTGCAGCGCGACCGTCTTCCACGGGTCGCCCGTGACCGCGGAGTCCTCGGCGAGCAGCAGGCGGCGCTCCCACTCCTCGTCCGGGACCGGCCGCACGCAGGCCTCCACGAGGCGCAGGACGGGATCGAGGGGGTGCTCCTCACCGACGGCGAGCGCCTCCTGCCACCACGCGGGATCGCCGCGGAGCATGCAGGCGAGGTGGAGAACGGTCACCAGCAGGTCGGCGGCGTCGTCGTGAGGGGCGACGCGGTCGGCGGAGAGGCTGCCGGCGTCGTCGCGGGAGGCGTCGGTCTCGGCGGGAGTGACACCGCCGACAGGAGAGACACCACCGACAGGAGAGTCACCGCCGACGAGCGAGGCACCACCGACTCCCGCGCCCCCACGCCCCACCCGAGCGCCGAGCCCCCGGAGGGCCGCGCGGCGGACCCCGCCCACGTCCCCCGTGCGGAGCAGCGCATCGGCCAGCCGCGCCGCCTCGACGCCGGCCCCGGGAACCCCGCCGTCCTCCCGCGAGCGCTCGACCACCCGCTCGAGGGCCGCCGCGTCGCCGGTGAAGGCCGCGACGGCGGCCGCGCGCGCCTCGAGCTCCTCCCGCAGAGCAGCACCGCGCGCACTCGAGCGCGCCTCGGCGAGGAGGAGCAGCGCCTCCTGCGGCCGACCCGCGCGGAGTCGCTCCTCCGCCGCGTCCCTCAGCAGCCGCGCCCGCTCCTCCGGCCCGGCCGCGTCGTCCGCCGCGAGCAGCAGGCGGAGGTGCGGGGCCGACTCCGGGCGCTCGGCGAGCCGCCTCCGTGCCGCCCGCAGCGCTCGGGGCGACGCCGTCGAGAGCACCACCGCGCGGACCACCGGGTCGCGGAACGCACGGCCGCCCGCCGTCAGGATCCCCGCCTGCACCAGGGCGCGGTCCCCGTCTCCGGGGGCCGACCCGATGCTCTCCGGGAACTCGGCGCCCGCCACCGCGGCGACCAGGAGCGCCTCCCGGCTCGGCTCCGACAGCGGAGCCAGCAGATCGAGCACCCGGGTCTCGGCCTGCTCGAGTCGCGGGTAGACCGGGAAGGGCGAGGGAGCGTCCTCGTCGGCCCAGGCCAGCCCGAGGACGTCGAGGAGCAGCGGATTCCCCTCTGCGACCCGCAGCAGGCGCGCCTCGACGGCGAGCGGCCGGCGGCCGCCGTGGGCGCGCAGGAAGCCGCGGGCCGCCTCCGCGTCGAGGGGCTCCGTGCGACGGTGCCGGAGGCCCTCCCAGCCGGCGAGGACGCGACGGTCGCCGGTGGCGAGGAGGCAGGCGGCGCCGACCTCGTCGACCAGCCGGGTCACCAGGGCCTGGAGGGTCTCGCGGGCGGCGACGTCGAACCGCTCCCAGTCGTCGACGACGATCAGGAAGCCGGGGTCGCAGGGCGAGGCGGAGGAGTCGCGCACCCGCTGCAGACGGCCGATCAGCGTGGCGAACAGCGCGAGCGAGGACGCGCCGATCACGGCGTCGCCCCGGTCCGGCCGCACCTCCACGACCTCGCAGCCGGCGGCGCGAGCGGTGGCCGCGGCGGAGCGCAGCATGTGCGTCCGGCCCGAGCCGATCCCGCCCTCGACCACCAGGAGCCGCTCCCGCGCGGGCGACGCCGAGCTCAGCATCCGGACCACCACGTCCTCGGGGGCGCTCGGGTGCGCGGGCGGCGAGGAGAGTGCACTGATCGTCATCGCGACTCCTGAGGGACGGGTTCCGAGGACCCCATGCTGACCGCCGGGCGCGGGCGCGCTCTCCTCCCTCTGTCGGAACCCTCCGGAGCGCTCCCTCTGTCGAACCCTCCCGAGCGCCCGGCCCCCGATCGGCGCCGGGCAGGAGGCGCAGCAGGGCAGTGGGCCCCGCGAGCGCCCGACGGTACTCTGTGTCCCACCGGACGACCGGTACGGCCCCACCCCCGCACGACCGCCGCTCGACGCGGCGGGTGATCCGATGGAGTCGCACGATGAGCTCTCGCAGCCCCCTCGCGGAGTTCCTCCGCGCTCGCCGGGCGGCGCTGCGGCCGGAGCAGGTCGGCGTGCCGACCGCGGGCACCCGGCGGCGGGTGCCGGGCCTGCGCCGCGAGGAGGTCGCCGACCGCGCCCGGATCAGCCGCGACTACTACCTCCGCGTCGAGCAGGGGCACGCGGTCGCCCCGTCCGACCAGGTGCTGAACGCCCTCGCCGAGGCGCTCGCCTTCGACGAGTTCGAGCGCGCCTACCTCTTCCGGCTGGCCCAGCTGCGCCCCGGCCCGCGCGATCCCGACTCCCCTCCGCCGGGCCAGGGCGTGGAGTCGCTGCTCGCCCACTGGCCGAGGACCCCGGCGTACGCGTTCGACCGCAACCTCGACGTCCTCGGCGCGAACGACCTGATGAGCCGTCTCGCCCCCGACAAGGGCGTGCCCGGCGCCAACATGCTGCTCTCCACCTCCCGCGGCTACGCGCGCGCCGTGGCGAACGGCGACCCGCCGGACCAGCTGCGGGCGTGGGGCCAGGTCTTCCGCGAGCTGATCGCCGCGCTGCGGTTTTACAGCGACCCCGACGATCCGCGGCTGCACGAGATCGTCGGCGAGTGCTCGGTCGAGAATCCGCTGTTCCGGTCGATCTGGGCCGAGTACCAGGTCCGCCCCTTCACCCACCGGTGGATCCGCGTCCACGTCGAGCCGTTCGGCTGGCTCGACCTCGAGATGCAGACCCTGGAGCTCGCCGGCGCTCCGGGCCGGTACGTCGTGACCTACCTCGCGGCAGCGGGGACTCCGGCGGCCGCGGCCGTCGACGTCCTCGCCTCGCTGCGGCCCGCTCCGGAGGCGGGCACCGCGCTGGCCGCCCCGGCCGGCGCCTGACGCGTGGCCGCGAGCCGGGCGAGAGCCTCGCGACCCGCCGCGTCACCCGCCTCGAACAGGAGCAGGAGGCGCGCGCCGTCCCGGACCAGCCGGTAGTCCATCGGAACGGAGCCGACCGCGGTGTCGAGGAACACGACCGACCCGCGTGCGTCGGCCTCCGCTCCCCCCGCCCACGAGTCCGCGAACCGCGGGCTCCTCGCCGAGAGCTCCCCGACGACCGTCAGGAACTCCCGGTCCCCCCGATGCCGCTCGAGCGAGTCGCGGAGCATCGCCGCGACCTGATCGGCGGCGGACCCCCAGCAGGGCAGGTCCTCGACCTCGGACGAGTCCAGGAAGGTGAAGCGGGCGATGCTCACTCCTGGGGCGAAGGCGGGCGAGAGCGCCCGCGCGAGCGGAGTCGCGGCCAGCACCCGCAGGTGCCGGTCCAGCAGCACCGCCGCCCTCCCCGCCCACGGCAGGAGCGCCGCCTCGTGATCCTCCGCCATGTCCCCGTCCCCTCCGCGCGTCCCTCCCTCAGCGCAGCGGAGTGATCCCCTGCGTCCCGGGCGGGAAGGTCGCCAGCACCTCCTCCGGGATGTTCAGGTGCTGCGCGACCAGCGACGGCGGCAGGTGGCTCAGCCACTGGGCGAGCGACACCTCCTCGTAGCGGGAGCTCTTGAAGGTCTCGATGTAGACGAGCGTGTCGTCGCCGGTGTTCTCCACGTAGTGGCCGAAGTTGCGGCGCACGACGCCCACGTCTCCGGCGTGGAAATCGGTCGTGTTGGCGTGCGGGCCGGTGTTGAAGACGGTCATCCGAGCGGATCCGCGGAGGTAGTACTGCCACTCGTCGGCGTTGGGGTGCCAGTGCAGCTCGCGCATCGAGCCGGGCTCGACGGTCGTCAGCGCGGCCGAGACCGTGCGCGAGGCCGGGAAGTTCGTGCTGTCGGCGATCTGGATCCGGCCGCCGCTGTTCTGGTACGCGGGCTCGGAGCGGGAGAGCCGGAAGATCACCGCCTCGTCGCCGTCCTGCACCCCGGCCGCGGCCCGGTCGGCCTGGAGGTCGCCGGGCACGTCGCCCGGGAAGATCCAGAGGTCGTGCAGCGGGATGTCGCGGAAGACCTCCTGCGCGACGCCGAAGTTCTTCGCCAGCACGTCCGGCGGCGTGTGCGCGAACCAGTCGGTGAGCAGGAGCGTGTTGCTCTCGGACTGCTCGCCGTCGTCGAACGCGAGCACGAACTCCGCCCCGTCCGGGCCGAGGCCCTGCAGGGAGTGCGGCAGGCCGGGCGGGAAGTACCAGAGGTCCCCCTCCTGCACGTCGTCGACGCTGGGCCGGCCGGTGCGGCTGAGCGTGGTGATGCGGCAGTTCCCCTTGGTCATCAGCGCCCACTCGGCGCTCTGGTGCCAGTGCAGCTCGCGGATCCCGCCGGCCTCGAGGTACATGTTCACGCCGGCGATCTCGTTCGAGATCGCGAAGTCGGCCTGCGTGAGCTCGCGCGCCCAGCCTCCCCGCTGCACCCGCCGCGGCGAGATGTTGAAGGAGGACCAGAAGAACGGCTGCGTGCTGATGTCCGTCGCGGGCGCGGCGATCTGGTTCGGGAACAGTCCCTCCAGGACGCGGTTCTGCGGGCCGGTCATCGTGTTCGCCGAGGGATCGCCCTCGGTGTTCACGATCCCCTCCTGGGGGAGGTCCGGGTCTCCGAAACCGGGGGTCTCGTGGTGCGGAGCGGTGCTGTCGTCGGGTTCCACGGCGTTCTCCCTGCTGATCGTCCTGCGCGCCTGCGCTGCTCCGATCCCACCGCTCCGGCCCGGGCGGCACCACGGTCATCCGACTCGATCCGCGCCCCGACGACCGGCCCGGGTCAGCCGCCCAGGCCCTCGAGCACGTCCCGCGAGGGCACGAAGTAGACCCCGCCGGTCGTCGCGGTCGAGAAGTCGAGGAGGCGGTCGTGCCGGCCCGCGGGCACGCCGACGAACATCCGCGTCAGCATCGTCTCGATCACCGACAGGTCGGCGGCCAGGCCGAGGAAGTACGTGCCGAACTCGCCCCTGCCGGGCCGGCCGAAGGGCATGTTGTCGCGGAGGATGTCGTGCTCGGTCCCGCCGGCGTCGACCACGGTCGCGAGCCCCTTGTGCGAGAGCTGCGCCGGATCGTCCTCGCGCTCGACGTTGTCGGCCTTCCTCCGACCGATGACCCGCTCCTGCTGCTCGGTGGTGAGCGCGTGCCACGCCGTCAGGTCGTGCAGGTACTTCTGCACGACCAGGTAGCTGCCGCCCGCGAACGCCGCGTCCTCCGCGCCGATCAGCGCGACGCGGGGCAGCGCCTCGCCGGTCGGATTCTCGGTGCCGTCGACGAAGCCCAGCAGGTCGCGGTTGTCGAAGTAGCGGAAGCCGACCACCTCGTCGCGGACGACGACGTCCTCGCCGAGCGCGTCGAGCAGGAGGCGCTCGAACTCGAAGCAGGCGTCGTCCCGCTCCGCCCGGATGTGGAACAGGAGGTCGGTCTGCGTCGAGACGGCCGTGTGCGCCGCGCCGACCACCTCCCGGAACGGGTGCAGCTGCGCGGGGCGCCCCTCCCCGCCGAAGCGGTCCCACGCGTCGCTCCCGATCCCGACCAGGCAGGAGAGGCGCAGGCCCAGGTCGCGGAAGCCGACCGCGCGGAGGATCCCGCCCACGTCGGCGACGACGTCCCGCACGCGGTCCGCGGCGTCCTGCCCGCCGACGATGTCGAGCGAGAGGAAGACGGCGGACCGGCTGAGCGGAGCGACGACCGCCTGCGGCTCGATCGGGACGCGGTCCTCGACGGTCACCGGAGCACCGCCCGCTGGGGCGTCGTCGTCCTGCGCGTCGGCAGGGCCGTCGTCGTGGGCATCGCGACCTCCGATCCGCGCGCCGCGGGAGGGCGCGTCCGCCGCGATCCTGTCAGCGTCCGCGGTGCCGGTCACGAGTCATCCGACCCCACTCGGCGTGCGCGGCCGGCGGCCTCGCCACCGCCCATGCGACCAGGTCTGGACGATCGTCGGAACATCTCCCCGCGCTCTTCAGGGAGCGCTCCCACGCCCCTATCGTGGAGCCGCTCCCCACCCTCATCCGGGGAGGCACCACCTTGGACACGACCCGGGCCGGGCTCGGGATCGACACGAGCACGGAGGTTCGAAGATGCCGTTTGTGACCACGGACGACGACGTCGAGATCTACTACAAGGACTGGGGCAGCACCGACGCGCAGCCCATCGTCTTCCACCACGGCTGGCCGCTGTCGTCCGACGACTGGGACGCGCAGATGCTGTTCTTCCACGCGCACGGCTACCGCGTCATCGCGACCGACCGCCGCGGGCACGGACGCTCGACCCAGGTCGGCACCGGACACGACATGGACCACTACGCCAGCGACGTGAACGCGGTCGTCGAGCACCTCGACCTGCGGAACGCGATCCACATCGGCCACTCCACCGGAGGCGGCCAGGTCGCGCGCTACGTCGCGAAGTACGGCGAGCCCCAGGGCCGCGTGGCCAAGGCCGTCCTCGTCTCGTCGGTCCCGCCGCTGATGGTGCAGACCGAGGCTAACCCCGAGGGCACGCCGATCTCGGTGTTCGATGGCTTCCGCGACGCTCTCGCGGCGAACCGCGCCGAGTTCTACCAGGCCGTGGCCTCCGGGCCCTTCTACGGCTTCAACCGCGAGGGCGTCGAGCTCTCGCAGCCCGTGGTCGACAACTGGTGGCGCCAGGGCATGACCGGATCCGCGCTCGCGCACTACGAGGGCATCAAGGCCTTCTCGGAGACGGACCAGACCGAGGACCTGAAGGCGATCACCGTCCCCGTCCTCGTCACCCAGGGCGACGACGACCAGGTCGTCCCCTACAAGGACGCCGCGCTCAAGCAGCACGAGCTGCTGCAGAACTCGACGCTCAAGATCTACGAGGGCTACCCGCACGGCATGCTGACCGTCCACGCCGACGTCATCAACCCCGACCTGCTGGCCTTCATCCAGGAGTAGCGCGGCACGCTCGCAGGCGCGTCCCGGCCGTTCCGGGGCGCGCCTGCGCGTCTGCGCTCGAACGGGGGCCGGGCGCCCCTGCGAGCGGAGTCCCGCCTCAGACGTCGGCGCCCGCGTCCCTCCCGAGCACCGCGGCGAGCTCGCCCCGCCCGCCGATCCCGAGCTTGCGGTACGCCGCGTACAGGTGCGCGCCGACCGTGCGCGGCGAGAGGAACAGGTTCTGCGCGATCGCGCGGTTCGACAGCCCCGTGCTCGCGAGAGCGCAGATGCGCAGCTCCTGCGGGGTCAGCGTCGCAGCGGCCGGCGACGGCGCGTCCGCGATCCTCCCTCCGGCGGCCCGGAGCGCGTCACGGGCCCGATCGGCCCAGGCGTGGATCGGCAGCTCCTCGAGCATCGCCAGTGCCTCGCGGAGGAGAGGCCGCGCCTCCGCCGCCCGACCGGCCCGGTGCAGCCCGTCGCCCACGAGCAGCAGCGCCCGCGCCCGCACGTACGGGAGCGGCGGCGGAGTCCGGCGGAGCAGCCCGGCCGCGGCGTCCGGCGCTCCGTCGGCGAGCGCCACGGCGATCTGCGCGTACCGGAGGGCCGCCTCGATCATCGGCTGGTGCCAGCGCTCGAAGAGCGATTCCAGCCTCGCGGCGTGCAGGCGCACGACTCCGACGTCCCCGATCGCGAGAGCCGCGTCGACGAGATCGGGCGTGGTCAGGATCGCGAAGCCGGGGTTCAGGGAGTCGTCGTCCGTGTCGAGGAGGGGCAGGAGCTCCGGCACGGCGTCGCCCGGTCGCGACTCGAGGACCGCCACCGCCGCTCGCGATCCGCGGAGCGTCGCCCGCATCACGCTCGAGCAGAGGACGGCCGCGCCGATCGCGCTGCCCGCGCTGATCGCCTCGGGATCGGGCGCGACGCCCTCCATCGCGTCGAACCAGGCCAGGCAGGCCCGGGACGCGGTCTCGAAGCCGACGTCCCCCAGGTCGCTCCCGAGGACGAGCGCCTCCTCGGCGAAGGAGCGGGCGCGCGAGATGCGGCCTGCGAGCGACGTGGTCATCGAGGCGGCGAGGAGCGCCTGCGGGAGGATCCGGATGTCGCCGCGCGCGCGCAGCCCGGTGATCGCCTCCTCCAGGAGCTCCCGGGCGACCTCGACCTCGCCCGCCGTGTTCAGCGCGTAGCCGAGCCACCACGCCTCCTCCGGACCGCTCGCCCCGCCGGCCGCCGCGAGCGCCCGGCGGACGACCTCGTCGCCGCGGGCGATCGGCTCGGTGACCGCCGCGAGCAGGACGGCGCGCGGGTCGGAGTCGTCGAGGGCGAGCGCGCGCACCGCCTGGATCATCGGCTCCCCGGGCGACGCCTCGCGGTTGTGGTCCCAGGCGATGGCGGCGAGGTGCAGGAGCGCGGCGGTCGCGGCGTCGACGGCTCCGTGGCTCTGCAGCGCCGTCACTGCAGCGAGCGCGGGCGAGAGGTCTCCCCGCGAGAGGGCCGTGCGCCCGGTCGGCAGCGTCTCGCGCGTCCAGGCGGCGCGGGCGGTGAGCACCGGATCGACGGTCTCGCCCGCCGCGCGGTGCACGAGCAGCGCCGCCTCCGCGGTCCGGCCGGCGAGCCCGGAGTACTCGGCCGCGTCGATCAGGCGCGAGACGCGCAGCGGCCCCGCGGGGGTCAGCTCCGCCGCCCGCTCCATCGCCTGAGCCGCCAGGACGACGTCGCCCGTCGCGAGGCCGGACGCCGCGAGACCGGCGAGCTCCTCGCCGACCGGCCCGTCCGAGCCGGTCGCGAGCTCCGACCGCCACCAGAGCGTCCGGCTCGGGTCGTCGCGGTGCTCCTGGACGAGCGTGCGGAGCACGGCTGCGCGCTCGGAGGGGCGGCTCACGCTCGTCACCGCGGACTGCACGAGAGGGTGCCGGAAGCGGAGTCCGCTCCCCGGCGTCCAGCTGAGCAGCGACGCGGCGACGGCCCGGTCGATCCAGGAGGGGTCGGGGTGGCGGCCGATCGCCAGGTTCGCCAGCCGGCTCGCCTCCTCCGCCGTCGCGACGTCGCCCAGCGCCACGGCCAGCACGGCGAGCCGCGAGGGCTGGTCGAGCTCCGCGAAGCGCTCGGCGAAGGCCGACTCGAGGCGTCCGGTCACCGCGCGGTCCTCCGCCTCGTCGGCCGACGGGCCGCGTCCGGTCAGCTCCACCAGGGCGAGCGGATTCCCGCGGGCGAGGTCGAGCAGAGCGCGCCGGGCGGCGCCGCGAGGAGGATGCGGGAGCGTGTCCAGGAGGGCGGCCGAGTCGGCGGCCGACAGCGGCCCGAGGTGGAGGTGCTCGAGGCCGGAGTCCTCCTCGGGCCGGTCCCTCGTGGTCATCACGACGACGACGCGGTCCTCGCCGATGCGCCGGGCGAGCATCCGCAGCGCCCACGCCGACTCCGGGTCGATCCGGTGCAGGTCCTCCACGACGACCAGCAGGGGCCGATCGGCGGCGGCGTCGCTCAGGAGGGTCAGGGCCGAGAGGCCGGCCAGGAGCGGCGTCGGCTGCACTCCCTCCGCCAGGTGGAAGGCCACGCGGAGCGCGTCCCGCTGCGGCAGGGGCAGGCCGTCGAGGCCCGGGCGGAGCGGGTGCAGGAGGAGCTGCAGCGCCGCGTACTGGTCGCCCGACTCCGCTGCGGAGCCCGCGGTCCGCAGCACCCGCACATCGCGTGCGCGGGCGTAGGCGACGACCTCCTCGACCAGGGTGGTCTTGCCGACCCCGGCGTCCCCGTCGATGACGAGCGCCGACCCCTGGGCGGCGATGCCGTCGACCATCAGACGGAGCCGCGCGAGCTCCGATCCCCGACCGACGACGAGCGCGTCCCGCTTCACGCGTCGAGTATCGCACCCTCGCGCAGACACTCCTCGACCCGGTGGCGGGCCCGGATGAAATCGATCGCGGCGGCCGCGGCGCTGCCGGGGGCGCCGAAGAAGGAGGTCAGGAAGTGGTCGCCTCCGTGCACCTCCAGGGTCTGCCAGCGGAAGGCGATGAAGCCGAAGGGGTCGACGCGCACCGGCGACGAGCCCTCGCGGAGCGGATACGCCTCCTGGCTCGCCCAGACGCGGCGGAACACCCGCGAGCGGCCTCCGAGCGAGGCGACCAGGACCCGCAGACGCGGGTCCGCCGGGTCGGAGTGGAAGCGGAGGGCGGCCGTCATCACGGCGATCGTGCGGTCCCAGTCCTCGTGCCGCTCGGCGTCGGTCTCGAGCGCCGCGGCGTCGACGACGGCCTCGATCATGTTGGTCCCCTGCTCGCAGGCCAGGGGGAGGAACAGGCGGCCGAGCTCGTTCACGGCGACGAGGTCCAGGTAGCGGTCGACCACGTAGGCGGGCGTCGTGGTCCAGGACGAGACCATGCTCGTCAGGCTGCCGACCTGCGCCGGGGTCGGCCCGGCCTGTGCCCAGCCCGGCGAGCGGCGCGGCGCGGCGTGCCCGCCGAGCCGGAAGAGGTAGTCCCGCCCGTCCGCGTCGAGACGGAACGCCCGGGCCAGAGCGTCCAGGACCTGCGCCGAGGGGCGGCGGTCCTTGCCCTGCTCGAGCCGCAGGTAGTAGTCCGGACTGATCCCCGCGAGCACGGCGACCTCCTGGCGGCGCAGCCCGCTGACGCGGCGCCTGCCGTCGGCGCCCAGGCCGACCTCGTCGGGGCGCAGCCGGTCGCGGTGCCCCCGGAGGTAGGCGCCGAGCCGTGCGGTGTCCGTGTCCACGATCCCGCCCTTCTCTCCCTTCGAGGCTAGGGAGGCGGCGGGCCCGGCTCCACGCGACGCCGACCTAGATCCGCGGCGGGAGTACCTAGATCGGCGGGGCGTGCTTCCGGGTGGGGGCGGTGCGCGGCGGGGTGCGGAGGTGCGCCGCGGGATGCGGAGGAGCGCACCGGCACTCGGCGCACCCCTCCGCGGTCAGGCGACTCCGCGGTCAGCTCAGCTCCGCCGCGGCGTCGGCGATGACCCGCGCGACCTCCTCCGGATGCGAGCGCATCACCAGGTGCGGCGCGTCGAGCTCGACGACCGAGCGCACGCCCGCCCGCCGGTAGCCGAACCGCTCGACGTCCGGGTTGATCGTCCGGTCCGCGGCCGCGACGACGCCCCAGCTCGGCCGGGTCCGCCAGGCGGCGACCGGGGCGGCCTCACCGAAGGCCAGAGCGGCGAGCGGGCGCTGGCCGACCGCGAGCACGGCCGCCTCGGCCGGGTCGATCCCGGCCGCGAACACCTCCGGGAACGCCGACACCGCGACCGACACGTCCGTGCCCGGCTCCGCCCCGTCGATCGGGAACGGGGTGTAGACGAGATTCGCCGGGAGGTCGGAGTCGGGGAAGGCGCCCTGCAGCTGCCCGAGGCTCTCCCCCTCCTCGAGCGCGTAGGCCGCGAGGTAGACGAGGCCGACCACGTTCTCGGCGGCGCCCGCCACCGTGATCACGGCGCCGCCGTAGGAGTGGCCCGCCAGCAGGACCGGCCCGTCGAGCTGCTCCACGAAGGAGCGGAGGTACTCCGCGTCGCCCAGCAGGCTGCGGTTCGGCACTGCAGGGACGCGCACGGCGTGGCCGGCGTCGAGCAGGATCCGCGTGACCGGGGCGAAGCTCGCGGCGTCGGCGAACGCTCCGTGGACGAGGACGATGGTGGGTGCGGGCATGGGCTGTCCTTCCGGTCGGGCTGCGGTCCGGCAGCCGGCTGCGCAGCCGATCCGGACCCGGGCCGAACCTAGGACGGCGGACGGCGCGCGTCGTGACCCCGCGACTCCCCTGCCGACCGGGCGGCCGCCTGTCGCCCGCCCGAGGACACGCTCCAGCGCTCGTCCCGCCCGCTCACGGCGGGCCCCGACCGCTGCAGCGTCCGCATCCTGGTCCCGGCGGGGTCACCCTTCGACGGCTGGACCGCCCGGGATCGCGGCGAGGTCGGCCAGCGGGCTCTCCGGCCGGCACGCCGGCGACAGCGGCGGAGAGGCTCGCGGCCTCCTGCGGCCCGAGACCCGGGCCGCGGCGTGTCAGCTCGCGAACTCCTCCGGCCAGCCCAGCGCGGCCAGCGACCGGCGCACGCGCTCGATGTCCTCCTCCGAGGGCAGCTCCGAGGTCACTCCGGCGATCGCTGTGCCGACGTCCGCGCGGGAGGCGGGCGCGTCGGCGGCGAGACCGGCGGCCACCTCGGCCACCTCCTCGTCGCTCAGACGGCGGCGGAGGAGCGCCAGCAGCGGCACGAAGTCCTGCTCGGGCAGCCCGGCCGGATAGCCGGCGCGCAGCCAGCGGACGATGCGCGCGACCAGGCCCTCGCGAGTGTCCGGCTCGGCCAGCGACTCCGGGCCCGCCAGCGGCCAGCCCGCGCTCGCGAGCCGCGAGGAGACGCGGGCGACGTCCTCGGGCAGCGCCGGTCCGAGCAGCAGCTGCTCGATCCGCTCGCGCACGACGGCCCGTGAGACGACCGTCTCGGCCCGCTCCGACTCCGACAGGAGCCGCGCGACGACCTGCTCGACCTCGTCCGTCGTGAGGCTGCGGCGCAGCAGGCCCAGCAGCGGCAGGTAGTCCTGCTCCGGCACGCCGGACGGGTAGCCCGCGCGCAGCCAGCCGACCACGCGGGCGACGATCCCCTCCCGCGCCGCGATCGGATCGGTCGAGGCCATGCTCAGCCCTTGGGCACGAAGGTCGGGATCACGTGCTCGAAGCTCACCGACTGGCCGAGGCCCGTCGCGATGATGACGCTCAGGCCGATCACGACGGAGCCGACGACGAGGGCGAAGCAGAGCACGCCGATCCCGCGCAGCACCGGGGCGGGCAGACCGCTCCGGACCGCGGGGGCGTCGGACCCGCCCGAGGCGGGAGCACCGGCGGCGACGGCGAAGGAGCGGACGCCGACGGCGAACAGCACGGGCAGGCCTGCTCCGAGGAGCACGGCGACGAGGGCCACCTGGCCGGCGGCGGAGAGGAAGAGGGAGAGCACGGTGCGGATCCTTTCGCTCAGACGCCGGCGGTCTCGGGCGCGGGGCGTGCCGCCGCGTCCTGCCACTCGTCGTTGACGTTGTGCGCGCCGATGCTGTCGCGGCGCGAGCGGATGTAGATGAGGGAGGCGACGGCGACGAGGATCGCGGCCATCAGGAGGCCGCCGGCCGCGCCTCCGACGAGGTGGCCGATCCACCACATCACGGCGCCGACGAGGGCGGCGGCCGGGAGCGTGATGACCCAGGCGATCACCATGCGCAGCGCCACGCGCCAGCGCACCTGCGCGCCGGGGCGGCCGACTCCGGAGCCGAGGATCGAGCCGGTCGCGACGTGGGTGGTCGAGAGGGCGAAGCCGAGGTGGCTGGAGGCGAGGATGACCGCGGCGGAGGCGCTCTCGGCGGCCATGCCCTGCGGGGTGTCGATCTCGACGAGGCCCTTGCCGACGGTGCGGATGATCCGCCAGCCGCCGATGTAGGTGCCGAGCGAGATGGCCAGCGCGCAGCTGAGCTTGACCCAGAAGGGGACCGACTCGGTGTCGCTCCAGCCGCCGGCCGCGATCAGCGCGAGCGTGATCACTCCCATGGTCTTCTGCGCGTCGTTGGTGCCGTGCGCGAGCGAGACGAGGGAGGCGCTGCCGATCTGGCCGAAGCGGAAGCCGCGGTGGAGGCTCTTCTCGGCGAGGTTGCCGATCACGCGGAAGACGAGCCAGGTGCCGATCGCCGCGACCGCTCCGGCGAGCACGGGCGACATCAGCGCCGGGAGGATCACCTTGCCGACGACGCCGTCGAGCTTCGTGCCGTCGCCGGCCCAGTTCACGCCGTTGAGGCCGAGGCCCGCGAGAGCGGAGCCGATCAGGCCTCCGAAGAGGGCGTGCGACGAGCTCGAGGGCAGGCCGAGCAGCCAGGTCAGCAGGTTCCAGACGATGCCGCCGATGAGGCCGGCCAGCACGATCAGCAGCAGAGCGGAACCGCCGTCCTCGAGCAGCGCCGGATCGGGTGCGCCCGAGGAGTCCTGGATCTTCACGACCGCGTTGGTGACGGTCAGCGCCACCTCGATGCTGAGGAACGCACCGACGAGGTTCAGCGACGCCGAGAGGGCGACGGCGGTGCGGGGCTTCAGGGCACCGGTCGCGATGGACGTGGCCATCGCGTTCGCCGTGTCATGGAAGCCGTTGGTGAAGTCGAAGGCGAGGGCCGTGACGACGACGAGCGCGAGCAGGATGAAGGGATCCACGCAGACATGATGCTCCCGCGGCGGGAGGCGTTCCGGCGTGGTCGCGAGGCTTCACCTGCTGTTCACCTCGCGGGGCACGCCCGCCCGAGTACCCTGTGCGGATTCTCAGGCGGGCGGCGCATCGGTGGGTGCGATTCACCTGAGTCCGCACCGGCATGCGGCGCTCAGACGGGTGCGCTCAGGAGGCCGAGCGCGGCATCGGCGGGGTGAGGTCCGGGGTGTGCGCGGGGTCGGAGTCGGGGGCCGGCTCCTGCTGGGCGGCGGACTCGGCCTCGGCACCGGTGTCCTCGGCGGACTCCTGATCCTCGGCGGGCTCCTGCGAGCCGGGCAGCGGCGGGGTGAGGTCGAGGGCGCCGACCGCCGGCTCGGCGGCGTGCTTCGGCGTGGTCGGGCGGTTCTCGGCCGCGGCCGCCTTCTTCGCCGCCTTCTCCTGGGTCCGCTTGAGCTTCTCGGTCTGCTCGGCCAGCTTGCGGGCCTTCTTGCGCAGCTTCTTGCTGGAGTCGCGGACCGCCTCGTGCGCCGCGCGCACCGACTTCTCGGCCTTCTTCAGCGCCTTCTTCGCGCGCTTCTGCGCCGCCTTGTCGCGTGCGTCCTTGTCGTTGCCGGTCCCGGCCATGTCCGCTCCTCCGCTCGTCGACCGCTCCGGCCGACTCCCCCACGCTACCGAGCGGCACCCGCCCCGCGAACCCGCTGGCGAGCGCGCCCGGGCCGCGCTAGGCGCGCGGGCGGCGGCCGTTCTGCGCCCGTGCCGTCCCGCCTCCCCTTCCCCCTGGTCGCCGCCTCTCCTCCTTTCTCCTCGGCTCTCGCTTCAGCCCTGCGGTGCCGTTCGCGGCTGGGAGTCGCGGGCGAGTCGACCCCGCGACGGGCGCGGGTTCGGCAGGCTGGGGGCATGGTCTTCCAGCACGATCCCGGCGGCTACCAGGGCCGCGCCGGTCTCCGGCGTCCCGTGCGCGGGCCCAGGCGCGACAAGTGGATGTGGTGGCGCCTGGGCTCCGGAGTCGCGGCGACGGTCGCCGGTGTGATCGCCCTGCTCGTCTTCACCGCCGACCGCTGAGCACGCCCACCGGCGGCCCGGCGCACCCCCGCCGCTCCGGATCGAGAGCCGATCGATGCGCTCAACCGCTTGACTCCGGAGGTTTCTCTCAGGTCGGATCCGGCGGAACGCGGGTAGTTTGGAGGGTCGCATCGGCTCAGCCGTGCGATCAGCCCCACTGCCCCACCCGGCGCTCGCCTCCCCCCTCGAGCGTCGGCAGACCTGGAACCTCCTCTGCATGCACCGTTCGTCACGCGCCTCGACTCCCACCCCCGCAGGAGCCGAGACCGGCAGTCCGTCCGCCCTCCCGACCCGTCGCTCGCTCCGTGAGCAGGAGTCCCGCAGCCGCCGCACCTCCCGCGGCCCGTCGCGCCCCCGCGTCTCCGCCGTCGCCGCGATGACCCTCGTGGCCGGCATCGCGATCACCTCGACGATGCCCGCATTCGCCGTGGGCGGCACCGCCGACTCCGAGCTGACCCGCGACACGGCCACCGCCGTCGCCGCGGCCCGCCCGCAGAGCTTCGTGGCGGCCGGAGTCGTGCAGCAGAGCGTCACCCGCGACGCCTTCGCCGCCGAGGCCAAGCCCGAGGTCCTCGTCCCCACCGCGTCCCTCGACGCGATCACCGCCACCTCCGGCGAGTCGACCGCGGCCGCCGCGGGAGCGTCCGGAGCGTGGGTCGTCCCGATCTCCGGCCACATCAGCAGCAGCTACGGCCCCCGCCCCGACGCGCCGGTCGCCGGCGTGAACCTGTTCCACAAGGGCACTGATCTCGCCGGCGCCTGCGGCACGCCCGTCCTCGCGGCCTCCAGCGGCACCGTCGAGGAGGCGTCGTACCAGGGCAGCTACGGCAACTGGATCCTGCTCGACAACGGCGGCGGCATCGAGACCGGCTACGCCCACAACAGCGAGCTGATGGTGTCGGTCGGCGAGACCGTCACCGTCGGCCAGGTCATCGCGCTGCGCGGCTCGACCGGCGCCTCGACCGGCTGCCACCTGCACTTCGAGACGCGGGTCGACGGCGAGGCGGTCGACGCCGTGCCGTTCATGGCCGAGCTCGGCGTCCCGATCGGCTGACGCCCCGGGCGACTCGAGAACCCGGACGTCGCGGTGGCCGCTCTCGACCACCGCGACTTCTGCGTTCTCGGAGGGCGCGGACCGGCGTCAGGGCCCGGGGACCGTTCGCGCCCCGGTCGAGACGGCGGCCGACCAGTGCGCGTCGTCCGGCACCGTCGTCACCCTGATCTCGGCGTCCTGCTCGACGGCGATCTGCATGGTGCCCGTGTTGCCGCCTCCCGTGCCGGTGCGGGTCGTGCTCGGGCTGTAGACGCACGACGATCCGCTCGTCATCAGGCCGACGACCTCGATCGTCACCTCGGCGTTCGCGGTGTCGCAGGCGACCGAGACGGTGATGTGCAGCGGATCGCCGCTGAGGTACACGGTCTGCGGATCGACGGGGCCGACCTGATCGGTCCACCGCACGGCGGCGGTCGCGCCCTCGGGCAGCGTCACGGGCCCGAGCGGAGCCTCGGTGGGCGTCGCGGTCGGAGCGGCGGTCGTCGGAGCAGCGGTGCCGGGAACGGCGGGTGTCGCCTCCTCCGCCTGGTCGGCGCCGCTCGTGCAGCCGCTCAGAGCGAGCGCCGCGAGCAGTGCCGAGGCGCCCAGCACGGTCGCGCGCCGTCCGGCCCGGAGCCCCGTCGCCCGGCGCGGAGCGGTCGTTCTCGTGGTGTCCATGGTGGTTCCCCCTGTCCACTGGCGTCCCTCCGGTCTACCCGAGCCCGCGCGGCCGCGGACCGCACTCTGCGGCGGTTGCCAGGGTCGGGAGCCGTGCTGCGGATCGATGTGGAGCTCCTCCGTACCGGCGCGGCGGCCCGTCGATCCACTCGGGTGCCGCGGATGATCGGCACCGGGCGGATCCGACGCCCGCCGCACCCGACGCACCCCGCCGAGCCGCCCCTCTGCACCCGGAAGGCACCGCCATGATCGCCTCGAACACCTACCCCTTCGCCGGACGCACCGTCCTGGTCACCGGAGCCGGCTCCGGCATCGGCCGCTCCATCGCACGCGCCTTCCTCGAGCAGGGCGCGAGCGTCGCGGTCGCTGGGCGCACCCCCGCCACGCTCGAGGAGACCGTCGCCGGCTTCCCGGCCGAGCGCGTCCTGGTCGTCCCCACCGACGTCTCGGTCCGAGCCGAGGTCGACGCGCTCGTCGAGGGCACCGTCGCGAGGTTCGGCGGGATCGACGTCCTCGTGAACAACGCGGCCGGCCACCTCGGCGGCCCGATCGAGGAGGTGGAGGACGACGCCTGGCGCTCGCTCTTCGCCACGAACGTCGACGCCCTCTTCTACGCGGTGAAGGCGGCGCTCCCGCACCTCAAGGCGAGCCGCGGCAACATCGTCGTCGTCTCCTCCGTGTCGGGCATCCGCGGCGACTGGGGCCAGGCCGCCTACAACGCGACCAAGGGCGCCATCACGACGTTCGTGCAGTCGCTGGCCCTCGACTTCGGCGCGCACGGGGTGCGGGTCAACGCCGTCGCCCCCGCCTTCACGCAGACGCCGCTGACCGAGTCGATGGCCTCGACCCCCGAGGAGCTCGCGCCCTTCATCGACCGCATCGCCCTCGGACGCCCCGGGCAGCCGGACGACATCGCCCCGCCGGTGCTGTTCCTCGCCAGCGCGGACGCGTCGTACATCACCGGCGCGATCCTCGCCGTTGACGGCGGAACGAGCGCCTCGACGGGGCAGCCGCACCTGTAGGCGGGCGTGCGGCGGATCGGCGGCGACTCGGCGACTCGCCTGCTCGGCCGGGGCGACTCGGTCGCCCGGAAGCGGCGGCCAGGCGGATCGGGGTCGGGGGGCGGCGGCTCTGCCCGGAACCCGAGTGCTCGCGTCGGATCCTGCGGCCCCGCTCGTGAGGGTCCACCGGGCTCGACCGCGGGCGCCCGCAGCCCGGATCACTCCATCCCTGACCGCGCACTCAGACTCAACCGACACCTGTGGCGTATCGTGGAGTCAATTGCATGCAGACGCATGGATACGGACTCGCCGACCGCACGGCCTCCGAGCCCATCCCTCTTCGAGCAGGAGTCGTCATGACCACCACCAGCACCCGATTCACCGACCGCGTCGTCCTCATCACCGGAGGCGGATCCGGCCTGGGCCGCGCCGCAGCCGTCCGCCTCGCCCAGGAGGGCGCGAAGCTCGCCCTCGTCGACATCTCGGAGCAGGGCCTCGCCGCCACAGTCGACGTCCTGCCGGAGGGCACCGAGTCGATCACCGTCCTCGCCGACGTGTCGAAGGAGGCGGACGTCGACGCCTATGTCGCGCGCACCCTCGAGGCCTTCGGCCGGATCGACGGCTTCTTCAACAACGCCGGCATCGAGGGCCGCCAGAACCTCACCGAGGACTTCACGGCCGACGAGTTCGACAAGGTCGTCGCGATCAACCTCCGCGGCGTGTTCCTCGGCCTCGAGAAGGTGCTGAAGGTGATGCGCGAGCAGGGCTCGGGCATGGTCGTCAACACCGCGAGCGTCGGCGGCATCACCGCGATCGGCAACCAGTCCGGCTACGCGGCCGCCAAGCACGGCGTCGTCGGCCTCACCCGCAACTCCGCGATCGAGTACGGCGAGTTCGGCATCCGCATCAACGCGATCGCGCCCGGGGCCATCTGGACCCCGATGGTCGAGAACTCGATGAAGCAGCTCGACCCGCAGAACCCGCGCAAGGCGGCCGAGGAGTTCATCCAGGTCAACCCGACCAAGCGCTACGGCGAGGCCGACGAGATCGCCTCGGTCGTCGCGTTCCTCCTTTCCGACGACGCCTCCTACGTGAACGCGACCGTCCTCCCGATCGACGGCGGTCAGTCCATCAAGTACTGAGGTCCCGCGGAGGGAGCGGAGGGAGCGCCTGCTGCGGCGGGCGAGCCCTCCGCTCTCCCGCTGACGCCGTGTCGTTCGTGGGACGGACTCGGCCGCTCCTCCACAGGTGCTCCCTCCGACGTGCGTCCCCACCGGGCCTCCGTCGCGCAGCACCCGGCACCGCGGCGGGAGCAGAATGGGGTCGGTCCCGCCAGCGGCCGGACCTCGACCGCTACGGAGACATGCATGAACCCCACCGGGAGCTTCCGCGCCGCCCGCGACACCCTCCTGCAGCACCGCACCGATGCGGTCGCCGCGAACGAGGCCTTCCAGTGGCCGGACGTCGGGCCCCGCTTCAACTGGGCGGTGGACTGGTTCGACGCGATCGCCATCGGCAACGAGCGCCCCGCCCTCTGGATCGTGGAGGAGGACGGCTCCGAGGAGAAGTACTCCTTCGACCGGATGCGCTGGCGCTCCGACGAGGTCGCCGCCTGGCTCCACTCGGTCGGCGTCGAGCAGGGCGATCACGTGATGCTCATGCTCGGCAACCGCCTCGAGCTGTGGGAGTCGATGCTCGCGATCATGAAGCTCGGCGCGGTCATCCTCCCCACGACGACCCTGCTCTCACCCGCCGATCTGGCCGACCGCCTCGAGCGCGGCGAAGTCGCGCACGTCATCGCGGACGCCTCCGAGACAGCCAAGTTCGACGAGATGGAGGGCGGCTTCGGCCGCATCGCGGTCGGCGGCGCCGTCGAGGGCTGGCTCGACTACGCCGACTCGCTCGAGCCCTTCGGCATCAGCCCGACCGTGGTCGTCCAGAGCTCCGATCCGTGCCTGATCTACTTCACCTCCGGCACCACCTCGAAGCCCAAGATGGTCGTGCACACGCACGAGTCGTACCCCGTGGGGCACCTCAGCACGATGTACTGGCTCGGCGTCCAGCCGGGCGACGTGCACATGGCGATCAGCTCGCCGGGCTGGGGCAAGCACGCGTGGAGCTGCTTCTTCGCGCCGTGGAACGCCGAGGCGACGGTGTTCGTCTACAACTACAGCCGCTTCTCCCCCACCGCTCTGCACCAGCAGCTCGACCGGGCCGAGGTCACCACGTTCTGCGCGCCGCCGACCGTGTGGCGGATGCTGATCCAGTCGGCGCTCGGAGTGAAGCCGCGCGCGCTGACCGAGATCCTCTCGGCGGGCGAGCCGCTCAACCCCGAGGTCATCGCGACCGTCGAGCGGGAGTGGGGACTCACCATCCGCGACGGCTACGGCCAGACCGAGACCACCGCGATCATCGCGAACCCGCCCGGCGCCCCCGTGGTCCCCGGAGCGATGGGCCGCGCGCTGCCCGGCGTCGCCATCGCCCTCGTCGATCCGCTGACCGGCGAGCCCGCCTCCACCGGTGAGATCTGCCTCGACCTCTCCGTCGAGCCCGTCAACCTGATGTCCGGCTACCTCGGCGACGAGGACCGCACCGAGCGCGCCCGCGCCGACGGCTACTTCCACACCGGCGACGTGGCGGTCCGCGCGGTCGACGGCACGATCACCTTCGTGGGCCGCACCGACGACATCTTCAAGTCCTCCGACTTCAAGATCTCGCCGTTCGAGGTCGAGAGCGTGCTGCTGCAGCACCCCGCCGTCGCCGAGTCCGCGGTGGTGCCGGCTCCGGACGAGGTGCGCCACAGCGTGGTGAAGGCGTACGTCACTCTCGCCGAGGGCTGGGAGCCGACCGCCGAGACGGCGAGCGCGATCTTCGCCCACACCCGCGAGCTGCTCTCCTCCTTCGAGCGGGTGCGGCGCCTCGAGTTCCACCCCCTGCCCAAGACGATCTCGGGCAAGATCCGCCGCGTCGAGCTGCGCGAGCGCGAGGAGGAGGCGTTCCGCCGCGGCGAGGAGATCCCCACGGAGTGGCGCGCCGACCGCCTCTAGGCGCGGGGGCCCTCGTCCGCCGGGACACCGCCGAGACCGCCGCGGCACCGCTGAGACGGCGGCGTCCCGGCGGGGCGGTGGTGTCTCGAGGGGATGCGGTGGGCCGGGACGTCGGCCGCCGGTGACCAGCGGGAGCGGGTGCCGTCAGCACGGAACCAGCGCGGCGTCGGCGGCGTCCGGATCACAGGCCGGCGATCAGCTCGGCGTCAGCGCGGGCGGACGGCGATCAGCTCGGCGTCAGCGTGGGCGGACGGCGATCAGCTCGGCGTCAGCGCGGGAGTACAGCGATCAGCTCGCCGTGGTCGCGGACGCCGGGGGCGCTGCGGCGGAGCGAGTGGGTCACCTCGAGGCAGGCCTGCTCGGCGAGGGCGCGCATCTCGGCGAGCGGATGGAACCACGCCGGTGCGACGGCGTGCGCGAACGCCTCCGTGCGCGGCCCTTCGAAGAAGCCGATCAGCAGGCTTCCGCCCGGTCGGAGGTGCGCGGCGAGCGCCGCGACCGCGCCGGGCAGCTCCGCCGGCGGCAGGTGGATGAGCGAGTACCACGCGAGAACGCCCCCGAGGCCGTCGACGTCGAGCTCGAGCGCCGAGCCGAGCCGGAACGGGACGTCCGGGAACCGCGTTCGAGCCAGCGCGACGAACTCCGGCACCGGGTCGACGCCGACCGCGGCGGCTCCGCGGCGCTGGAGGAACTCCGTCCAGTGCCCGGGCCCGCAGCCCACGTCGGCGACCGTGCCCTCCAGCCCGTCGGCCCACGACCCGATCAGCTCGCGGTCGGCCGCGGGCCCCGCGTCGACCGATCCGAGCAGCGCCGCGTACTCCTCCGCCCGCGCGCCGTACGCGTGCCGCACCTCGTCCATCCGGTGAGCGTAGGCCGTCTCGAAACGGCGCGCAGCGGGCACTCGGAGGCGCGTGGCACGTTCCGCGGTGCCGTTGGCGCAGCTCGGCGGCACGGTCCACTGGCGCGTTCTGACGTTCTGGCGCGCCTGCCTCGTGAGCGTTCGCGCCCGGCCTCCCGAGGCGCTCGGCGAGGACGGATCATCGAGGTGCCGCGCCCCGTCCCCGCCCCGAAGGAGACCCGATGACCCCTGCCGACGCCGCCCCCGCCCTGCCCGCCGCCGCCCTCGTCTTCCCTCTGCTCGTCGGCGTCGCGCTGCTCGCCTCGGGCGCGACCGCCCTGCTCCGCGCCGCTGGTCCTCATGGCGTCCGGAGGCGCCTCGAGGAGTCCCGCGCCCGCGCCGCGGCCCTCGGCGGAGGTCCGGGCGCGCGCGGATGCAGCGCTCCCGGCGTCCTCCCGGCCTGCCTGCGGGTCGTCGTCGGCGCCCTCCTCCTCCTGGCCGCCGGCCCGGCCTACACCGCGGCCGCCCTCGTCGCCGCAGCCCTCTGCGCACTCGCCCTCGCGCACGCCGTCCGCCGCTTCGCCCAGGACTCGGAGGGCGACCCGCCCGCCCCGGCCGCGGTCGCCGCCACGGCCGCGCTGCTCGCCTTCGCCACCGTCGCCGCGGCCCAGGGGATCCTCGGATTCACGGGCGTCCCGGAGCACCTCCGGGAGTTCGACCAGCAGGACCTGAGCTGGGCGGCCGCCCTCGTCGGAGTGGTCGCCGCGTGCGGCCTCCTGCAGCTGGCGGGACGCGGAGCGGAACCGGTGGCCGCACCGGCGGCGGGCGTCAGGCGGCGCGGCTGATGCTCGGAGCTACGACGCTCGATGCGCCTCCGCACCTCGTCCTCGACGGCAGCGCGGTGCGGCTCGCGCCCGCGTGCGGCTCCGTCGCCGTGATCACCTTCTGGATGCAGTTCCACAACTCCGGCACCTCCGCCCTGCACGACCTCGCCCTGTTCTGCGGCTCCTTCACCGACGGCTCGGGCGCCGAGCTCGACTACGACGAGGCCCCGGTCACCGTGGTCGGCCGGCCCGAGCGGGTCGCCCCGGGAGCGGGATTCGTGGCCGTCGCGCACTACACGATCGCGCCGCTGAGGGCGCCCCGGACGCTCCGCCACTCCATCGTGCTGCGGGGCCGCACGAGCGACGACCGGCCCTTCACCGACGTCGCCGCGCTCGAGGTCCACGTCGATCCGAGGCGCACCCCGGAGGTCAGGTTCCGTCCCCCGATGGCGGGATCCGACACCTTGCGGTGGAGGTGAGCGACGATGCGATCGCATGAAGACTTCTCACCACCGGGCCGGATCGGCCAGGGTAGAGGGATCGCGTCGTACGGAGGACGCGCCAGAGGAAAGGACTCCGCCGTGAGGGGAATCGCAGAAGGCAGCCGACCGATCGTCGATCGCGGAGTGTCCCGCCGGGACACCGCGGCCGCCGCGTGGCTGGCCCAGAGCGGCGTCGACGTCCGCGCGAACGGCGCGTTCCGCATCGTGGCCGACACCCTCTGCAGCGACGGCGTCGACGTGCTCCGGATCTGGCACTCGCCGGCCCGCCTGCACCGCACCTCCGCCGCCGGCCCGGGCGTCCGCCTGATCATCCCGCTCGAGGGCGCGCTCGTGATCCAGCCGGACGATCCGGCGGCGCTCGAGGTCCGCGTCGCGCCGGGTGACATCGCCTTCCTCCACTGCGACTCCCCGTTCACGATCGTGACCGACACCCCGAGCGCCCGCACCGAGATCGCCCTCGACCGCCCGCTGCTGGGCCTGGTCGACTCGGCCGACCGCGGAGCCGTCGTCACCGAGGCCGACGCGGCCAGCCGCGGCATCCTGCTCTCGACCGTCAACGCGACCTTCGGCTCCACCCTCGACGCCGACTCCCCCGCCTTCCCCCTGGTGCGGGCCGCCGTCGAGCAGCTGGCGGGCGCTGTGCTGGCGACCTCGCTGCCGCGCGAGAGCAGCGAGGACGTCTACACGCGCGCCCTCGCCCTGATCGCCGCGATGTCCACCGACCCCCGCCTCTCGGTCCAGGAGATCTGCGAGCGCCTCGGCGTCCCGAAGCGGACGCTGCAGCGCACCTTCGCGCGGAACGGCACCACCGTGTTCGACGAGATCCGCCGCGCACGCCTCACGACCGCGCGCGCCCTCCTCGGCGGGAGCGACTCCCCGCCCTCGCCCGAGCACGTGCTGAGCAGCTACGTCCGCTCGCAGCGCCTGCGCCGCGACCTGCTCCACCTCGAGACGGTGCCCGCCTCGAAGCTGGGCTGATTCCGGGGCCGCAGCGCTCGCAGGGTCGGTGGGCACGGTCGGCGACGGAGGTCACCTCGTTTGCCCGCCTCCGGTCCGGACGCTCCGGCTCGGAGGCACCGTCTCCGCAGCCGCCCCGCGCTCAGCCCGGGTACGGCACCGACGCCGCCGGCCACCCCGACGCCGCGAGCTCCGCGCGCAGACGGTGGTGGTGCTGCACGGCGCCGAGGGAGTCGGTGCGGAAGGCGATCGCGAGGGCCGCGTCGGCCCAGTAGGCGTCCCAGCCGGAGTAGCGCTCGAAGACGCGGTCGCCGACCGCGGCCAGCAGCTCCCAGGCCCGCGCCGCCGGGAGGTAGCCGGCGACGTAGGCGTAGCGGATCGCGCCGATCGTGCGCTCGGCGTCGCCCGCGAGCAGGAGCAGCGGCGGACGCCCGTCGACCGCCTGGGCGAGCTCGAGGAGGTGGAACTCGCTGCCGCCCGTGAGCGCGGCGACTCGGGAGCGCATCCGCTCGGCGTCGGCGGAGGCCGAGACCTCGGCGAAACGGGTCGAGAGCGGCCCGCGGGTGAGCACGTCGGCGACCAGCAGCTCGACGTCGTCGGCCGAGGCGATGCGGAAGTCGCGGTCGAGCGCGACCCGGTGCTCGACGAGCGGATGCAGCGGCAGCTGCTGCCAGGGCGCTCCTTTCGCTCCGTCGGCGTAGCGGCGCCGCAGCTCCTCCGGGAGCTCGGCCCAGGAGGGCTGGAACGCGAGGGAGGAGTTCCAGCCGGCGAACGAGAAGTCGCTGACCGCGTCGAGCGCGAGCAGCGGCTGCTGGCGGAGGGACGGGGTCGGCGAGTCGGCCGCGCCGAGGTAGGCGAGCTGCTCGCGGCGCGGCGCGCGCGCATCCCACTGCTGGAAGCCGACCGTGGCGGCGAGCAGCCCGAAGGCCAGTGCGAACGCGAACGCCGTGAACGCGACGACGCTCTCGCCGCCGCCGAGCGCGAGCCCCCATGCGAAGCCGACCAGGCCCACCGGAGCCGCGAAGGCCGTCACCAGGAGGGCGCGGCGTCCGGCGCCCTGCCCGCGCCGGTGCGCATCGGCCGCCCGCGCGTAGCGCAGCCGGGGTCGGACGGGGAACTCGACGTCTCCGGGATGGTTCTGCAGCGGCACGGTCGCAGCCTAGGGGCGCGGGTCGCGTCGATGTGTGCTTGCCTGGTCGCATGACTCTCGCCGAAGCACTCCTCGAGCGGGCCGACCTGCAGAAGCGGATCGAGGCCCTCCAGTCGCGGATCGTCGCGAACGCCTCCTACCAGGAGGGAGAGGAGCCGACCGAGGACCCGGCCGAGCTGCTCGCCGATTGCACGCGCGCACTGGGCGAGCTCGAGCGGCTGGTCACGGCGATCAACCTCACCAACGCGACGGCGACCACTCCCACCGGCGAGGTGCTGACCGCGGCGCTCGCCCGGCGCGAGGCCCTGCGCGCCCGGCACAGCCTCCTGACCCGCGCGGCCGACGCGGCCGCCGGCGAGCGCGGCTACCGCCAGCTCCGGAGCGAGCTGCGCCGCCTGCCCGCGCTGCCGGTGCGGGAGCTGCGCGAGCAGGCCGACGCCGTGGCGCGCGAGCTGCGCGGGCTCGACGCCGACGTCCAGAGGACGAACTGGGGGGTCGAGCTGCAGAGCTGACACGAGACGCGGTGAGTCGGTAGGCGCACCGGAGCGAGCACGCACCGTCGGGCCGGCGGTTCATCCGGCCCTCTGTCACGCGGTGGGCAGCGTCCCGGCTCCGGCCGTCACTCACAGCCCAGCACCGAGGACCGGTGACCGCGCAGACAGGACACCTCATCACCATGTGCTGGCCGGTGCGCCGAGGGCGGGTTCGGGGACCTCACCGCGTCTCGGGCGTGCGCGGACGCACGTAGGGTCGGGCCGGGATCTTCTCGAACGGGCGCGTTGACGCACGCCGGGCTCGGGGCTGCGGCTCCTCGAACGGGCACGCGGACGCCTGCCGGGTCCGGGCCGGCGTCCGGCCGCCTCCCCCCGGCCGCGTCCGCCCTCCCCGCCGCTCAGTACTCGATGCGCCCGCGCCGGTCGTGGAACTCGCCCGTCGGCCCGTCGGAGCCGAGCAGGGCGAGCGCGACGGTCGCGTCCGTGCCCTCGGTGACGGTCTGGTGCCCGCCGTGTCCGTTGAAGTCGGTCGCGGTGTAGCCGGGGTCGCTCGCGTTGATCCGCATCGCCGGCAGGTTCTTCGCGTACTGCACGGTGAGCGCGACGACCGCCGCCTTCGATGCCGCGTACGGGATCGCGGTGACGGGGAACTCGTCGTGGCCCTCGGTGCTCAGCCAGCGCGGCCAGCCGACTCCGGACGCCACGTTCACGACGACCGGGGCCGCGGAGGCCTGCAGCAGCGGGAGCGCGGCCTGTGTGACGCGGACGATGCCGACGACGTTCGTCTCGAGGACGCCCGCCATCGCCTCCGGGGTGAGGTCGCCGACGCCGAACGAGGTGCCCAGCACTCCGGCGTTGTTGACGAGCACGTCGAGCCCGGGCAGGGAGGCGATCGCGGAGTCGACGCTCGCCTGATCGGTGACGTCGAGGCGGACGGGGCGGGCGCCGAGCGCGCGGGCGGCGTCGCCGTCGGCGGTGTCGCGCATGCCGGCGTAGACGGTGTGTCCCGCCTCGAGGAGTCGGCGGGCGGTCTCGAGGCCGAGGGAGCGGTTCGCTCCGGTGATGAGTGTCGTGGTCATGCGCCCATCCTGCGCGGGTGGTCGGGCCTCGACCAGGCCGCGCTCGACGGGGGGACCGGCAGTACCTGGCTCGGCGACGGCGGGCGGAGGAGGATGGGCGGCATGGAGGAGTTCGCCACGGTGCTGCGCTCGTGGCGCGACCGGATCCGTCCCGCCGACGTCGGCCTGCCCGCGGGCTCGGGCCGCCGCGCCACGGGCCTGCGCCGCGAGGAGCTGGCGGCGCTCTCGGGCGTGAGCGTCGACTACCTCGTGCGGCTCGAGCAGGGACGCGCACGGAACCCGTCGCCGTCGATGCTCCGCTCGCTCGCGGTGGCGCTCCGGCTCACGGACAGCGAGCGCGACCACCTCTACCGGGTCGCCGGTGCCGCCGTCCCCTCGCCGGGCGTCGTGCCGCAGCACGTGAGCCCGGGCGTGCAGCGGATCGTCGACCGCCTGGGCGACGTGCCGCTCGCGGTGTTCACGGCGGCCCACGACATCCTGCTGTGGAACCCGCTCTGGGCCGCCTTGAACGGCGACCCCTCGGTGTACACCGGGCTGGAGCGGAACCTCGTCTGGCGGCACTTCACCTCCGGACACGCCGGCACCGAGTTCGACGCGCAGCACGAGGAGGACTTCGCGAGCGACCTCGCGGCCGACCTGCGCGCGGCGACCGGGCGCTACCCGCGCGATCCGGCGCTCGCCGCCCTCGTCGCCCGGCTGCGCGAGGAGTCGCCCGAGTTCGAGCGGCGCTGGGCGGAGGCGCGCATCGCCGAACACCGCGCGAGCCGGAAGACGGTGACGCGGACGCCCGTCGGACCGGTCACGATCGACTGCGACGTGCTCACGGCTCCGGGCACCGACCTGCGGATCGTCGTCTACACGGTGGCGCCGGGCAGCGAGGACGAGGCGCGGCTCGACCTGCTGCGGGTGACGGGGCTGCAGGCGCTGAGCACGGCGCCGGCGTGAAGCGGACGGGCGCGGCTGGGGCGCGCGCAATGGAGCGGGGTGCTGGCTGAACCGGGCTGAGCTGAGTCGAGTGGGCTGAGCCGAGCTACCGGGCGGCGCAGGCTGGGCTCGTCCCACGGCGGGCGGGACCGGCTCGGCGCGGCCGACGGCGCAACCTGCCGATGCGGGCGAGCGGCGGCGAGTGACGGCCGAGGTGGACGGCGAGACGCGTCCGCGGCGCCGACGTCCGCGCCCCCGGACCCCCGCCTCCCCGCTCAGGACGCGCAGTACGCGGTGATGAACGCGTAGAGCTCGCCCTTCTGCTCGGGGGTCGC
Organism: Rathayibacter sp. AY1C7; assembly: GCF_002931865.1. Taxonomy (NCBI): domain Bacteria; kingdom Bacillati; phylum Actinomycetota; class Actinomycetes; order Micrococcales; family Microbacteriaceae; genus Rathayibacter; species Rathayibacter sp. AY1C7. Next base: position 55,344 of record NZ_PSWB01000007.1, read on the forward strand.
GGCGACGACGACGGTGCCCTGCCGGCCCGCGGTCTCGACGGTGACCGGCAGGCGCGTGCCGACCTTGTCCTCGGCGAGCGCGTGGGTGTCGCAGCGGGTGGGGACGGCGTCCAGGACCACGGAGTCGAGGGTCCCGGCGGGCACGGAGCGGTCGAGGGTCCAGGCGTCGGCGGCGTCGGGCGGCTGCAGCAGGATCGTGGCGTCGACGCTGCGGAGCACGAGGGGGGTGCCCCGGACGTCGGCGGTGATGGTGAGGCGCGCCGGCTCGTGCGCGGCGCCTCCGGACGTGTCGATCCGCAGGGCGAGGTCGGCGTCGACGGTGCGGGCGAAGCAGCCGGACCGGGCGAGCGCGTCGACGAACGAGAACGGGTCGTCGGCGGGGTACGCGTGCTCGCCGTGGCCGTCGATGGCGAGGACGACCTCGAGCGCAGTGGGCGCCTCCGCGACCGGGCAGGCGGGCTCGGGCACGTCGACGCGGAGGTCGCGCGAGGTCCCGTCGGGGACGCCCGTGCCGCCGGTCCAGGTGAGCGGGACGGCGAGGCGCGGGTCCGTGAGGCGGGCCGCGGTGACCTCGATCAGGGCGCCGCTGCCGTTGTGGACCTCGAAGGCCATGGTGCCGCCGGCGATGTCGGAGCGGTTCTGCTGGACGGAGACGGTGACCCCGGGAGCCGGGGCGGACGGGGCGGAGGAGCGGGCCGGGTCGGGGGTGGCCTGAGACGGGGTGGCGGTGGTCGCAGCCACGGTGGCCGCCGCGGTGCCGCTCGGGGCGCCCGTCGCGCCTCCCGGCGCGCAGGCCGCGAGGGCGGGCAGGAGGAGCAGCGCGGCGGCGAGGGCGCGGAGGCGTCGCATCGTGCCTCCCTCCGCTCGCCGTCATTCTGGCGCCCCGGACCCCTCTCCGCGAGCGGGCGCTCCGCCTCCCCAGCTCGATCGATGCGTCACGAACGGTCGCCACGGCGGGCGGATGACGACCGTTCGTGACGCATCGCCGGAGCGACAGGAGGTGAGGACGCGGGGACGCGCACCCATCCGGGTATGCGTCCGCTCCGAAGAAGGTCGGGGACTTCAGGAGGAGACAGATGGCACGCGGCAGATGGCACGTCGGCACGATCGTCGCGCGAGTGCGCGCATCCGCAGCGATCGGGGCCTCCGGGCTCGACGCGGTGGAGAGGGCGGAGCGCCGGGCCGAGGTCCTGCGCATCGCCGGAGGAGTCGACTCCGGTCGTCTCGGCGACGACCAGGCGATCGCGGCGTTCGGCCGGATCGTCGACGGCCTGCAGCGCGACCTGCCCGGCTCGGCGCTCGGCGCCTAGCCCGCGAGGCCGGCGTCCCGGCACCCGTCCGGAGCGGACACCCGCCGGGCCGACATCCCGAGCCTCCGCGCGGCGCTGAGATCCGCCGGGCGAGCGTGCCGACGGCCCACTGGGCGCGAAGACCCGCCAGCCCGGCACCCCGAGCGCCCGCGCGCCGCAGAGCCCCGCTACCCCAGCGTCCCGAGCGCCATCCGCGGCAGCAGCCGCTGGATCGCGACGGCCGCCGCGCCGCGCGCCCACTCCACGAGCCCGCCGTCGTCGACGAGCAGCGCCAGGGGCGGAGCGTCCGGGTCGCGCGTGGCCGCGATCGCGGCGTCCACCACCGCGGCCTGCTCCGAATAGAGGGCGACACCCTCCCCGGCCAGGATCACCGTGCCGGACATCGAGAGGTTGCCGATCGCGGCGATCATCGTCCCGAGCGCGTTGCCGGAGTCGACGAGGATGCGCTCGGCACCGGGGTCGCCCGCGCGAGCGGCGGCGAAGCCCTCGGCCAGGGTCAGCTCGCGGCCGGTGGCGACGAAGAGCTGGCGGAGGAGCGAGGGCAGGCTGAGCATCGCGGTCGAGCAGCCGCGGTGGCCGACCTCGCAGACGGGGCCGGTGGGATCCAGCGGGTAGTGGCCGCCCAGGCCGAGCCCCGCCTCCGGGGGCGCGACCACCCGGTCGTGCACCACCAGTCCGTAGCCGACGCCCGCGCCGACGGTGAGCACCGCGAAGTGCGGGATGCCGCGGCCTCGCCCGAACCAGTGCTCGGCTCCCGTGAGCGCGACCACGTCGTTCTCGAGGGCGACCGGCAGCCCGAGGGCAGCGGAGAGCGGAGCGGCGAGGTCGACGTCGCGCCAGCCGAGGAACGGCGCGCGGCTCACCCGGCCGTCGGCGGCGATGCTCCCGCCGAGCGTCACGCCCAGACCGGCGAAGGCGGAGGGGCCGCCGAGCTCGTCGACGACCGAGACGATCGCGGCGATCACGTCGGCGGGCTCCGTGCCCGGCAGCGGGCGGACCAGCTCCCGCTCGGTGCGCGCGCGCAGGTCGGTGCGGACGGCGAGGACCTCGGTGCCGGTGATCTTCACGCCCGCGAAGCTCAGCGCGTCGGCGCGGATGTCGAGCGGGCGGGCGGGGCGGCCGACTCCGGTGCTCTGCTCGGGGCCCTCGACGACCAGGCCGCCGTCGAGGAACGGGCGCGCGAGCCGGGTCAGGCTGGCGGGCGAGAGGCCGAGGCGGCGGCCGAGCTCGGCCCGCGAGACGGGACCGTGGATCAGGACCTCGCGCGCCAGGAGCTCGGAGGAGCTCCCGGAGGCGTCCTCGGCGACGATGGTGTCGGTCACGGGGCTCCTTCTTTCCGGCCTGGTAGAAAGCTACCGGTAGCGCGCCGCCCCAGGAACAGATCCGGCCACTCGCGCCGCTCTTGACACCCCTATTAATTCTGCTCTAGAAATAAGCCATGCACCGCAGCATCGCCCCCACGAACGACTCCGTGACCCTCTCCGGCCGGGAATCGCGCCTCTTCCACTTGCAGGACGGGGGCACCAGCGTCGTCGTCGACGCCCGCCTCGTCACCTTCCCCACTATCGTGCACTGGGGCGCCGCGCTCGGAGATCTTTCCGCCGCCGAACTATCCGCCCTGGCAGACGCCGCCCTCCCCCAGCGCGTCTCGGGCGGGCTCGACGCCTTCGCGCCGTTCGGCCTCGTCGCCGTCGAGGCCGACGGCTGGCAGCACGCCCCCACCTTCGAGGGCACCCACGAGCGCGCGGCCGCGTCGGAGCGGTTCGAGGTCGAGAGCATCGAGGCGCTCGGCTCCGCCCTCCGGACCGTCGCCACGGGCGCGGGCGTCCGGCTGACCGTGGACCTCGAGGTCGATGCGGCCGGCCTGCTCACCCAGCGCGCCCGGGTCGAGAACCTCGACGCCCGCCCGTTCCGCCTCGAGCGCTTCGAGCTCGGCTTCCCGCTCCCCGCGACCGCGCGCGAGATCCTCGACACCACCGGGCACCACCTCCGCGAGCGCCACCCGCAGCGCCGCCCGCTGACCATCGGCGAGCACACCCGCCGCACCCGCCGCGGCCGCCCCGGCGCCGACGCGACCCTCCTCCTCGCCGCGGGCACGCCCGGCTTCGGCTGGGAGCGCGGGCTCGTGCACGGCGTCCACCTCGGCTGGAGCGGCGACACCTCGCTCCGCGCCGAGCGCACCGTCGAGGGCGTCTCGCTCCTCGCGGCCGGCGAGCTGCTGCGGCCCGCCGAGATCGAGCTCGCGCAGGGCGAGAGCTATGAGACCCCGGTCGCCTACGGCTCCTGGGGCGACGGGCTCAGCGCTCTGCAGGCCCGGTTCCACGCGTCGCTCCGCGCCCGCCCGCAGCACCCCGTCGCTCCGCGGCCCGTCACCCTCAACACCTGGGAGGCCGTCTACTTCGACCACGACCTCGCTCGCCTCACCGCCCTCGCCGAGCGGGCCGCGCGGATCGGGGTCGAGCGCTTCGTGCTCGACGACGGCTGGTTCCTCGGCCGCCGCGACGACACCGCGGCGCTCGGCGACTGGACCGTCGACCCTTCGGTCTGGCCGAAGGGCCTCACCCCGCTGACGGACGTCGTCACCGGCCTGGGCATGCAGTTCGGACTCTGGGTGGAGCCCGAGATGATCAGCCCCGACTCCGACCTGGCCCGCGCGCACCCGGAGTGGATCCTCGGCCCGGCCGGCCACCTCCCGGCCTCGGGGCGGCAGCAGCAGGTCCTCGACCTCTCGCAGCGCGGCGCGTTCGAGCACGTGCTCGACGCCCTCGACGCGCTGCTGATCGAGTACCCGATCGCGTACCTCAAGTGGGACCACAACCGCGACGTCATCGAGGCGGTCTCGCCCGCCACCGGCCGCTCCGCCGTCCACGAGAACGTCCTCGCGCTCTACCGCCTGCTCGACGAGCTGCGGTCCCGGCATCCCGGCGTCGAGATCGAGTCGTGCGCCTCCGGGGGCGCCCGCGTCGACCTCGGGATCCTCGCCCGCACCGACCGCATCTGGACGAGCGACTGCATCGACCCGCTCGAGCGGCAGACCATCCAGCCCTTCACCCAGCTGGTGGTGCCGCCCGAGCTGATGGGGCAGCACATCGGAGGGCCGCGGTCGCACTCGACGCAGCGCACCCACTCGCTCGCCTTCCGCGCCGGCACCGCGCTGCCCGGCCACCTCGGCATCGAGTGGGACGTCTCGGATCTCGCCCCCGCCGTCGAGGAGGAGCTGACCGCCTGGGTCGCCTTCCACCGCGAGCACCGGGCGCTGCTGCACACCGGGACGGTCGTGCGCGCCGACCTCGCCGACGACGCCGCCTCGCTCTCCGGAGTCGTCGCCGCCGACCGCTCCGCCGCCCTCTTCACCTTCGCCCAGCTCCGCACCGGCGAGACCTACCCGCCCGGCCGGATCACGCTCCCGGGCCTGGACCCGGAGCGCACCTACTCCGTGGCGCTCGCCCCGGTCACGTCGCCGCTCGGCGGCCCCGGGCAGTCGCCGCTCGGCTGGGCCGAGCACGGGACCGCGCTCCGCGGCCGCGTGCTGGGCACCGTCGGGATCCAGGCCCCCGTCCTCGATCCGGAGCAGCTCGTCGTGCTCGTGCTCACCGCCCTCTGACCCGCCCTCCCGGCGCCGGAGCCGACCCCGCCCCCCCGCCGCCGCACCTGCTCTCGCACCGCCCTCCGCGGTCGAGCGCGCCCTGAGACCTGTCCCCACGCGCAAGGAGGCGCCGCATGTCCGCTCATCCGCATCCCCCCGGGTTCTCCCGGCGGCTGTTCCTCTCGGTGCCGCTCGCCGCGGCGTCCGCCGCCGCCCTCGCCTCCTGCGCCTCCTCCGGCGCCGGCGACGGAGTGACCACGCTCGACTTCTTCCAGTTCAAGGCGGAGGCGGTGGAGGACTTCGCGCGGATCATCCGCGAGTTCGAGGCGGCCAACCCGGACATCCGGGTCATCGCCAACAACGTGCCCGACCCCGACACGGCCATCCGCACCCTGCTCGTCAAGGACAAGGTGCCGGACGTGCTGACCCTGAACGGCAGCGGCTACTACGCCGACCTCGCGAAGGCCGGCGTTTTCCACGACTTCACCGGCGACGAGCTGGTCGAGCGGGTGAACCCGGCGGCCCTCGACATCCTCGCCGCCCTCGGCAGCTTCGAGGGGAAGGAGGTGAACGCGCTCGCCTTCGCGAACAACGCGGACGGGATCCTCTACAACCGCACGATCTTCGCCGAGAACGGGATCGAGGTGCCGACCACCTGGGACGAGCTGATCGCCGTCTGCGAGACGCTCACCGCCGCCGGGATCACTCCCTTCTACGGCGCCCTGCTCGACAACTGGACCGGCGCCCCCGCCTTCAACGCGCTCGGTGGGCAGCTGCAGCCGGACGGCTTCTTCGACGCGATGCGCGAGGAGGGAGCGGCGCTCGGCCCCGACTCCCCCGTCTCGTTCTCGAAGGACTACGCGACGACGATGGAGCGGCTCGGGCAGCTCTTCTCGTACACGCAGGAGGGCTCGTTCGGCCGCGGCTACGACGACGGCAACCAGGCCTTCGCCGCGGGCGAGGCGGCCATGTACCCGCAGGGCATCTGGGCGATCAACCCGGTGCGCACGAACAACCCGGACATCGACCTCGGCGTCTTCCCCTACCCGGTGCTCGACGACCCGGCGGACACGCGGGTCACCTCGGGCGTCGACGTGGCCGTCGCCATCGGCCGCGGCACTCCGAAGCTCGACGCGGCCCGCCGCTTCGTCGACTTCCTGCTGACCCCCGGAGTCGTCGAGCCGTACGTCGCGAGCCAGGCCGCCTTCTCGCCGCTGGTCGGCGCCGCACCCAACTCGGACCCCACGCTGGCCGAGCTGCAGCCCTACTTCGAGCAGGGACGGCTGATCGGCTTCGTCGACCACCAGATCCCCGCGAGCATCCCGCTCAACCCCACGCTCCAGGCGTTCCTCGCCAGCGGGGACGCCGACGCGGCGCTCCGGACCCTCGACAGTGAGTGGCGCAAAGTCGCGGCACGCACGACCAGGAAGTGACCCCATGACCACGACCACGACGGCCGCCGCGCAGGCGGTGGCGACCACTCCTCCGCCGCCCGCGCGCCGCAAGCGCACCATCGGCCGCACCTCGAAGACCTTCTACTGGATGACGGTCCCCGCCGTCCTGCTCTTCTTCGTGCTCCACACGGTCCCGGTCCTCACCGGAATCTTCTTCAGCTTCACGGACTACGCGGGCTACGGCTCGTGGGACCTGATCGGCGCCTCGAACTACCTCGCGCTCCTCCAGGACGACCGTGTCTGGAAGGCCTACGGGTTCACCTTCGGCTTCGCGATCGTGGCGACCGTGCTGGTGAACGTGATCTCGCTCGCCATCGCCGTCGCCCTCAACGCGCGGATCAGGTTCCAGACGGCGTTCCGCGGGATCTACTTCATCCCCTACGTGCTCTCGACCCTGGTCATCGGCTACGTGTTCCAGTACCTCTTCGCGAACTCGCTGCCGCAGATCCTCGGCGCGATCCCGGTGATCGGCGAGAACATTATCGCGAACGCCGACTGGGCGTGGGTGGCGATCGTGGTGCTGGCGGTCTGGCAGGCCTCGGCCTTCTCGATCATCATCTACCTCGCCGGACTCAAGACGATCCCGGGCGAGCTCTACGAGGCGACCTCGCTCGACGGAGCGGGGAGGTGGCGGCAGTTCACCTCGATCACGTTCCCGCTGATCGCCTCCTTCTTCACGATCAACATGGTCATCTCGATGAAGAACTTCCTCCGGGTGTTCGACCACATCATCGCCCTCACCAACGGCGGTCCCGGCACCTCGACGGAGTCGATCACGCTGCTGATCTACCGCGGCGGCTTCCAGGGCGGCGAGTACGCCTATCAGACGGCCAACGCCGTCCTCTACTTCCTCATCATCATCGTGGTCTCGCTGATCCAGTTCCGAGTCCTCAGCCGCAGAGAGGCGTCGTTCTGATGACATCGACCATCACCCCCACGACCGCGATCGCCCTCGGCGAGCCCGAGGGGCGGCGCCGGCCCTCCCGCGACACCTACCGGATCAACTGGTGGGCGACCGCGCTCATCGCGGTCTGCTCGCTGACGATCCTCCTGCCGCTCTACTTCGCCGTCGTGACCGCGCTGAAGACGCCCGACCAGCTCGGCGGCACCGGGTTCGAGCTGCCGACCTCGATCTCGTGGGGCAACTTCGCCGAGGCGTGGACGGCGACCCGCTTCCCGCAGGCCTTCGTGAACACCGCGCTGATCACGGTCGGAGCCGTCGTGCTGACGCTGTTCTCGAACTCGATGGTCGCCTACGCGGTCGCCCGGAACATGCACAGGCCGTTCTTCAAGGGCGTCTACTTCTACCTGCTCGCCGCGGTCTTCGTGCCGTTCCCGATCATCATGCTGCCGGTGGTGAAGGAGACGGCCCTGCTGGGCCTGGACAACCAGGCCGGGCTGATCCTGCTCTACGCCGTGTTCGGGCTCTCGATCAACACGTTCATCTACACGGCCTTCATCCGCTCGATCCCCATCGAGCTCGAGGAGGCGGCGCGCACCGACGGCGCCTCGACCTGGCGGACCTACTGGCAGGTGATCTTCCCGCTGCTCGGCCCGATGAACGCGACCGTCGGGATCCTGACCTGCGTGTGGGCGTGGAACGACTTCATCCTGCCGCTCGTGGTGCTCTCGGACCCGTCCGCCCGCACCCTGCCGCTGGCCGAGTACGTCTTCCAGGGGCAGTTCAACACGAACTACACCGTCGCCTTCGCGTCCTACCTGATGGCGATGGCGCCGCTGCTGATCGTGTACCTCTTCGCGCAGCGCTGGGTGGTCAGCGGAGTGATGCGCGGGTCGATCAAGTAGCGGTCGCGGCGAGCGCCGCCTCGAGCAGGTCCGTGAGCACGGTGCCGTGGGAGCCCGCGTCCTCCGGGTGCCACTGCACGCACCAGAGCGGCGCGGACTCGTGCTCGAGGGCCTCGACGGTGCCGTCGTCGGCGCGGCCGACCACGACGAGGCCCTCGCCCGGACGGTCGACGGCCTGGTGGTGGGAGCTGCGGACGACGAGCTCCGCGGCGCCGAGGATGCCGGCGAGGGCGCTGCCCGGCTCGAGCGCCACGCGGTGGTCGACCATCCCCGACAGGTGCTCGCCGGGGACCGACCGGCCGACATGACCCGCGCCGGGCAGGTGCTGCACGAGGTCGCCGCCGAGAGCGACGTTGACCAGCTGCATCCCGCGGCAGATCCCGACCAGCGGGGTCCGCGTCTCGACGGCCCGGCGGACGAGCGCGATCTGCGCGCGATCGGCGGCGGGGAAGGACTGGCCGCGGTGCGGGTCGTCGGGTCGGCCGCCGTAGAGGGACGGGTCGACGTCCTCCCCTCCGGTGACCACGACGGCGTCGGCGGCGGCGAGCCGGCGCTCGAGCTCGGCGGCGCCGGCCTGCTCGGCAGGGACGCGGTCGACCACGAAGCCCGCGGCGGTGGCGGCCGAGACGACGCTCGCGGTCAGCAGCTGCAGCTCGATCTCGAACTCGGGATCCTCGCGGCCGCCGTCGGCGACGTCGACGACGAGCAGGACGGGGCGGTCGGAGGCCATGCGGACATCGTGCCACCCGGCCGGCTCCTGCAGAACGTCGGCGGAGAGGAGGGCCTGTGCGTCGGCGGGCGAGGGACCGCGCTCTCGGCGTGCGTTCTGCAGGAGCCCGCAGACCTCTCCCGGGGTCTGGTCAGGATCCGATACCGCGATCTAGGATGTTCAGGTTCACATTCCGTGCGAAGACGCACACCTCCGCGGCCCTGCGGATCGTGCCTCGACGCCGCACCCGATCACGAGGGCCTAGCTGCATGAGACGATCACGATCGGCGGTGAGGACCGCTCTGGCGGTCGCGACCGTCGCCGCCACGGCGCTGCTCGGCGCCACGGTCCCCAGCTCCGCCTTCGGAGCCACCGAGACCCCGCTCCTCCACTACACGTTCGACACCGCCCCCACCGGCACCACGGTCGCCGACACCAGCGGCAACGGCTACAGCGCGACGCTGCGCGGCTCCGGAGCCCAGTTCCGCAACGGGCTCATCAGCCTCCCCGGCGGATCCGCCGCAGCCGCCCCCTACCTCGAGGTCCCCACCGCCGGCCTCGTCGGCAAGAAGGACCTGACCTTCTCCACCTGGCTCGCCCACAAGGGCGGCACGGGCAACGTCGCCGCCGCGTTCGTCGGAGCGCCCGTCGCCTCCGGCGCCTCGTTCTCCTCCGGCTACTGGCTGCTCAACCCGAGCAACCTCTCCGGCTACACCAAGTCGGTCGTCACCAACTCGGTCAACGCGGGCGCTCCCTACAACACCGAGGTCGGAGCCGGAGCGACGGGCACCCCGACCGTCGGCGCGCGCACCCCCTCGGGCCTCTCGCTCTACACGACCGTCATCGACGGCTCGACCGGCAAGCTCACCGTGTACGTCAACGGCGCGCAGATCTCGCAGAGCACAATCGCCCGCGACGTCTCCTCGTTCGGCCCGTCGCTCGTCGCGTACATCGCGCGCTCGACCTACAACGACCCGGGCTGGAACGGCGAGATGGACGACTTCGCCGTCTACGACAGCGCCCTCAGCAGCAGCTCCGTGCAGGCGCTCTACTCCTCGCAGGCCCTCGACCGCGCCGTCGCGTCGGTCACGGTGCCCACGGAGGCGACCGCCGGCTTCACGGTGCCCACCACCGCCAGCGGCGTCGGCATCACCTGGACGTCGAACAGCGCGGCCGTGGCCATCACCGGCGGCACCGCGACCGTCACGCGCCCCGCCGCGGGGCAGCCGGACGCCACCGCCACCCTCACCGCCACCTACAGGGTCGGCACCGAGACCCGCTCGGTCGACTACGCGGTGCGCGTCGCCGCGCAGCTGGACGACGCGACGAAGGTCCAGCGCGACCTCGCCGCGATCGCCATCCCGAACGTCGGCGACATCCGGACGAACGTCTCGGTGCCCACCACCGGCACGCTCGGCTCGAGCATCGCCTGGAGCGTCGTCAGCCCGAGCGGAGCGACCGTCCGCGACGGCAGCGCCGCCGGCACCCGCACCATCGACGTCGACCGCCCCGCGACCGGGAGCCCCGCGATCGACGTGGTCGTCCGCGCGACCGCGACCAGCGGATCCACCACCCGGACCCGCGACTTCACCCTCCGGGTGCAGCCGCTCCCCGCCGGCACCGACGACACCGAGGCGTACGTCTGGGCGTTCTTCACCGGAGAGGGCGACGGCGCCGAGCGCATCAGCCTCGCCGCCTCGAAGGGCAACGACGCGCTGAGCTGGAACACGCTGAACGGCGGCAAGCCGGTCTTCACCTCGAACCTGGGGACGATGGGCCTGCGCGACCCGTTCATCATCCGCTCGCACGAGGGCGACAAGTTCTTCATGCTCGCCACCGACCTGAAGATCGACGGGCTCCCCGGCGGCTTCGACACCGCGCAGAAGTCGGGCTCGAAGTACATCGAGGTCTGGGAGTCGACCGACCTGGTGAACTGGTCCGCCCAGCGCCACGTCAAGGTCTCCACCGACTTCGCCGGCAACACCTGGGCCCCCGAGGCGTACTGGGACGACGAGCTCCAGACCTACGTCGTCTTCTGGGCCTCGAACATGTACCCGACCACGAACACGGCCGATCGCGCCTCCGTCACCTACAACCAGATGATGTACGCGACGACCGAGGACTTCACCTCCTTCTCGGAGGCGAAGCCGTGGATCGACGTCAAGCGCGGCGCCGGCAAGGGCACCATCGACTCGACGGTCGCGAAGGACGGCGACACCTACTACCGCTTCACCAAGGACGAGGCGTCGATGACCCTCCGCGAGGAGAAGAGCACCGACCTGCTGGCCACCGTCTCGGGCTCGCTGCCCGGCACCGGCGGACCGGCGGACGAGTGGTCGCTGGTCAAGGAGAAGGTGGCCTCGGGCCTGCCCAACGGCGAGCCCGGGAAGACCTTCACCAGCGGTGAGGGCCCCAACGTCTTCCCCGCCAACGAGGGCGACGTGAACGGCCTCGACTGGTTCCTCTTCATCGACCAGCCGAACTACCACGACGGGCCGAACCACTACATCCCGTTCGGCACCGACGACCTCGCGAACGGCGACTCCTGGCAGCCGCTCGGAGCGAAGCTCCGCACGGGCCTGCCGCAGAACGCCGACGGCGGCAAGCCGCGCCACGGCACGGTCATCCCGGTGACGCGCTCCGAGTACCAGAAGGTGCTCGAGGGCTACGCCCCCGGCCTGGCCGTCGCCTCGGTCGCTCCGCTGACCGCGACGACCACGGTCGGCACCGCGCCGGTCCTGCCCCGCGCCACGATCACGACCGCCGCCGGCACCACCAGCACGGTCGACGTGGCCTGGGACGCCGTCGCGCCCGCCGCCTACGCCACGGCCGGGACCTTCACGGTCTCGGGCGTCGCGCAGGACGCGTCGCGCATGCCGGTGCAGGTCACGGTCACCGTGCAGTCCTCGCTGAAGGTGAGCGCGACCGCCACGTCGCGCTGCGTCGCCGGCAAGGTCGTGCTGACGGTCGTCGGCAGGAACGGAGACACGGTGCCGATGGACGTCTCGATCAGCACCCCGGAGGGCGTGAAGACGATCGCCGGCGTGAAGCCGGGCGCCTCCGGCTCCGCCGCGTTCACGGTGCGCTCGACGCAGCTCGCCGCGGGCGAGGCGACGGTCACCGGCACGGCCACGGTCGGCGGCAAGACCGTCACGGCCACGGCCACCGCGCCCTACAGCGCGCGCAGCTGCGGCTGACGCACGGCACTCCTCGGGAGCCCGTCGCACCTCACCGGTGCGGCGGGCTCCCGTCGTCGTGCGGGGGGAGCCGGGAAACCGCCCTGACGCCGAGACGCCGCCGCCTCGGCCGCGCTTCGACGGACGGCGCGGCGCCTCGTCACGCGGGCGGGCCCGGGGCGGCCCGCCCGGCGTCATCCGGCGACGGCTGCCTGTCCGGCTTCGAGCAGGTCGCGGACGCTGCGCGGCTCGCGTCCGAGGAGGCGCCCGAGCTCGGGACCGGTGCCCGCGAAGAAGCCGCGCTCGGCCGCCCGGTGCATCCCGAGGGTGAAGCGCACGAGGAACTCGGGCTGACCCGCCGCGACGCGCGCGGCGACCCACTCGTCGTCGCCGAGGACGCGCAGCTCGACGGGTCGCCCGCCGACCTCGGCCGCGATCCCGGCGATCTCCTCGAACGTCGGAGCCTCGGCCGCGGTCAGCGTGACCGGCCCGTCGTGCGGGCTCCCCGAGAGGAGGAGCCGGGCGGCCGCCTCCGACTCGTCCTCGCGGGCCGTCCACGAGACGCGACCGTCCGAGGGGACCTCGATCACGCCGGTCTCCCGCCACGGTCCGAGGAACAGACCCAGGCTGTGCGCGTAGAAGCCGTTGCGGAGCGACGTCCAGGCGAGTCCGGACTCGGCGAGCAGGCGCTCGGTCGCCGCGTGGTCCCGGCCCGGGCCGAAGGGGGTGTCGGCGGCGGCGCCCTGGTGGCTCGTGTAGAGGACCCGTCCGACTCCGGCCGCGACGGCCGCCTCGACGGCGGTGCGGTGCAGGGCGACGGCGTCGGCCCGCGGATCGCTCGAGGAGACGAGGAGCAGCTGATCCGCTCCGTCGAAGGCGGCCGGGAGGGAGGCGGGGTCGGCGTAGTCGCCGACGCGCACCTCCACTCCGCGCTCCGTGAAGCGGGCGGTCTTCGAGGCGTCGCGGGCGACGACGGCGATCCCGGAGGCGGGGACGGAGTCGAGGAGGTGGTCGACGGTGGCGCCGTTCAGAGCGCCGGTGGCACCGGTCACGATGATCATGGGGAGAGCCTTCCGATGAGGGGTATCAGCGATACCACGAGGAAGATAACCACGGAATTCCGCCGATAGCAACCGTGCGCTACCGTCGATACGTGACCAGCCCCACTCCTCCGACCGACACGCGCCTGCGCATCGTCGAGGCGGCCGCCGGCCTCCTCCGCGACGAGGGCCCCGCCGCCGTCACCACGCGAGCGGTCGCCCAGGCGGCCGGGCTGCAGGCCCCGGCGATCTACCGCCTCTTCGGCGACAAGGACGGCCTGCTCGAGGCGGTCGCGGAGCACGTGCTGGCCACCTGGGTCGACTCCAAAGCGCGGACGGTCGAGGCGGCCGTCGCCGGGGGCGTCGACCCGGTCGAGGACCTGCGCGCGGGCTGGGCCGCGCAGGTGGAGTTCGGCCTAGCCAACCCCGCGCTCTTCCGCCTCCTCAGCGATCCGGGCCGCGCCTCCGGATCGCCGGCCGCCCTCTCCGGGCGGCGGGTCCTCGCCGCCCGCGTGCAGCGCGTGGCCGCCGAGGGCCGCCTCCGCGTGCCGGAGGAGCGCGCCGTCGGCCTCATCCAGGCGGCGGGCACCGGCGTGGTCACCACCCTGCTCTCCACCCCCGCCGCCGACCGCGACCCCGGTCTCGCCGATGCCGCGCTCGACAGCGTGCTCGCGGGGATCCTCGCCGACCCGCCCTCCCCCGGCGACGGCGGGCGGCTCACCGCCCTCGTCGGCGTCCGGGCCCTCGCACCGGAGCTCGCCGGCCTCACGCCCGCGGAGCGCCTGCTGCTCGCGGACTGGCTCGACCGCGCCCTCGCGGCGGCCGCGCTGGAGTGACGGGCACGCAGGAGTGACGGGCGCGCAGGAGTGACGGGCGCGCTTCCACCACAGGAGCGACGAGCGCCGTCCCGCCGCGGAAACGAAGGCGCCTCCGTCCCGCAGAGACGCGGGCTTCGCGGCTAGGCGCGCTTGCCGTCGGGCGGGAGGATCGACGCCTGGATGAGCGGCACGGGGAAAGGAGGGCATGTTGAAGCTGTGGAGCGCGTCGAACGCGTTCCTCTACCTCGGCAGCGTCAAGGAGAACGACTTCCTGCAGAACGTCTCCGAGCTCGTCGGTGACTACGACCGCGAAACGATCTCCGCCAGCTACAACAAGGGCGTCCGCTCGACCTCGACCGCCTTGAAGCGCGAACGGATCCTGACCGTGGACGAGCTCGGAGCGATGCCCCGCGGCCGCGCCGTGATGCTCTCCACCGGATCGAGGGCCGCGCTGCTGCGCACCGTGCCCTGGTACGAGGGCACGAAGGAGAAAGTCGCAGCGATCAAGGCATCCATCGCCGCCCACGACCCCGCGACCGCCCCAGAACATGGCGCCGAGCCGACTCCCGTCGCGGCGACGTCGGCGCAGCCGGTCGTGACCGGCGCCGAGCCGGTCGGCGCGTCCGTCGAGCCGGACCCGGCGATTGATCTCGCGGCGTCGATGCGGGCTCTGATGGAGAACGAGGACGCCAAGCGAGGGGAGACGCAGCGTGGCTGACGATGATCCGCTCGCGGGCGGAGACGTGCAAGAGGCTGCGGGCCTCTCAGCCGCCGTCGACGGAGAGGGCGACACCGCGGCCGCATCGATGCTCGGCGCGTTCGACGTCGACGCGATCGCCGCGAGAGAGGTCGCGGACGTCATCACCGGGATCATCGCCGGGATGACGAAGGAAGCCTTGGAACGAGCACTGACGCCCGAGCGGGTCGAGCTGATGCAGGCCCGCGCCGAAGCGGCCGTGCAGCGCTCGTTCGAAGAGGACTCCGCCCCGACCCTCGTCTACGGATCCGCGGACGAGTGGCTGCGGAAGTACTGGCGCTACACGTACCGCCGCCGCGTCTCCGCCAAAGGTCAGGGAACCGGACGCTGGCGCGCCGACTGGTGGACCGTCGATGAGGCCGTGCAACGCATCGAAGCGCTCTGGCGCAGCTGGGAAGCATCCCGCCTCGACGCAGGACTCGGGATCAGCGCCTGGTGGATCAACCACGCCGAACCACACATGGCCGCCCTGCTATCCACAGACGGACCGTTCACGGGAGCGACAGACGAGAACCTGCCGGGCGAACCGTTGCCTTACAGGACCCCGCCCGTCGGAATGTTCGACACCGATATTCAGATCTAGTAGAAGCGGTTCCAGCCCCTCCCCGAAGGGCATCGATCTTGGCAATCTGCTCACTTCCGGGCCGGTTCCGGCGCGGGGTGAGCGGGCGCGGCCTGCGCGACGTATCGGAGGCTCACGGCTACCGGACCAGCCACCTCGACATGCATGCGAAGGTGCTGCTCTCCATACGGATCCGTTCGCGACGTCACCGGCCAGTCCTCGCGCCGGGTCGCTGCGCCGGTGGGGCGTCGGTCAGTGGACGGGGCACGCCGAGCGGTGTGCGCTCGGAGACGTGTTCTCGGGCGCGGACCGGCTCGTCGCTGACGAATGTGCTTGTGCTACGCGCTGCGGCGGGAGATGAGCGAGTGCTCGACGACGATCTCGCTCGGGTGCGCCGGAGGGCCGTTCCGGATGCGCTGAGCGAGGAGGTCGACGGCCGTCTTGGCGATCTGGCGGCTGCCGGGATCGATCGTAGTGAGGGCGGGTATCGCGTAGGCGGCGGCGGTGACGTTGTCGAAGCCGACGACGGCGATGTCCTCCGGTACGCGGATGCCGCGAACGTGCAGTGCGTGCAGTGCCCCGAAGGCCAGGGTGTCGTTGAAGCAGAAGACGGCGTCCAGAGGGACGCGGGAGTCGAGCAGCTGCGTCATCGCGACGGCGCCGTCGGCGTGGTGCCACTCGGTGGCGACCGCGACGAGGGCGGGGTCGAACGGGATCGCGTTCGCCTCGAGGGCACCGCGGTATCCGTCTAAGCGGAGTGCTGCGGCGCTGACGGATCCGCCGGCGGGGTTGCTGCCGATCGCGGCGATGCGCCGGTGTTGGCGGTCGATCAGGTACTGCGTGGCGGTGGCCGCGGCGGCTGTGTTCGCCATGGTCACGTGATCGACCGGGCCGTCGAAGATCCTGTCGCCCAGGAGAACGAGTGGGCGGTCCCCGACGAGTACTTTCTCGTCTCCGGGGCCGAGTGCGTGGGGCTGGAAGATCAGTCCGTCCGACAGCTGGCGGCTGGAGCCGGAGAGGACGGCGATCTCGGCGTCTCTGCGCGCTCCGGTCTGCTGGATGATCACGGTCCAGCTGTGCCGCTCGGCCTCCGACATGATGACCGTCGCGAGCTGGCCGAAGTACTCGATCGCGAGATCCGGGATCGCGAGGGTGATGAGCCCGGTCTGGCCGGTGCGCAGTCCGCGCGCGGAGACGTTGAGTTGGTATCCGAGATCGCGGACTGCCTTGAGGACGAGATCGCGGGTCTCGGGTCTGACGTTGGCGTTGCCGCTGAGCACGTTGGAGACCGTGCGAGCGGTGACGCCTGCAGCAGCGCCGACATCGGCCATGGTCACCGGGCGGGTTCGCGATCGCGGCATCGGCATCATCCCTCCCATGAGCGTTCCCCGATCATCCCAGGTCGACGGTCGGCGAGAGGCGCACGGTCACCCAGGCGATGGCGGGGATCCGGAGCGAGAGGACGCCGTCGGTCAGCGCTACGGCGAGGGGCCGCGGAGTGACGGTGTCGGGGAGCTCCGCCGAGTTCGTCGCGAAGGGGTTCTCGTGTCTGAGGATCAGCGCCTCCGTCACGGTGAGGGCGGAGAACGCGATGAGGTCGATCGTGGTCTCCGTGGCGCCGTCGGTCGCGCGGTTGACGATCATCAGGTCGAGAGATCCGTCGGCGTGCGCCGCTGCGGCGAAGGCGAGGACGGGAGCGGAGTCTTCGCCCTCTCCCGTGCTGTCCGCCTCGACGACGGTCCGGAGCGCGGTGGCGCCGGCGGAGCGCCGGGCCTGGGCGAACGGCCAGAAGGTGCTCTGCCGCCAAGCGGGGCCGTCCGGTTCGGTCATGATCGGACCGATGACGTTCACCAGCTGAGCCATGCTCGCCGCACGCACGATGTCGGCTCTGTTGATCATGCTGATGAGCATGTCGCCCACGACGACGGCGTCCGCTGCCGTGTATCGGTCCTCGAGGAGCCGGGGCGCCTCCTCCCATTCGAGCCCTCCGGCGACGCGCTCGTCGTGCGCGACGAAGTCCCACACGTTCCACTCGTCGAAGGAGATGGCGATCGGACGCTCCGATCGCGTCTGTGCACGCACCTGTCCGATCGTGTCGGCGATGGCGGTGATGAAGCGGTCCATCGCGACGCCGGAGGCCAGGAACGCGGGAAGGTCGCCGTCGTAGCGGAAGTACTGGTGGCACGACACGAAGTCGACGTGCTCCATCGTGTGCAGCAGCACCTCCTGCTCCCAGGCTCCGAAGGTGGCCATCCGATCGTTCGAGCTGCCGCAGACGATCAGTTCGAGGTCGGGGTCGAGTGCGCGCATGGCGGCGGCGGTGCGGGCGGCGAGACGCCCGTACTCGCCGGCGGTCAGGTGGCCGATCTGCCACGGCCCGTCCATCTCGTTGCCGATGCACCACAGCCGGATGCCGTGCGCCTCGTCGGCGCCGTTCGCGCGCCGCTCGTCCGAGAGAGTCGTGCCGCCGGGGTGGTTCGCGTACTCCAGCAGGTGCAGGGCCGAGCGGATCCCGTCGGTCCCGAGGTTCAGCGCCATCATCGGCTCGACGCCCGCCGCCCGGCACCAGCGGACGAACTCGTCGATCCCGAAGCGGTTCGGCTCGACGGTGTGCCAGGCCGGATCGAGCCGGACGGGACGATTCTCGACCGGACCGATGCCGTCGCGCCAGTCGTACGCCGAGACGAAGTTGCCGCCCGGGTAGCGGACGGTCGTGACTCCGAGCTCCTCGACGAGCGCGAGGACGTCGGTGCGGAATCCGTCGGCGTCGGCGCTCTCGTGCGAAGGATCGAGCAAGCCGCCGTAGACGCCTCGGCCCAGGTGCTCCACGAACGATCCGAAGAGCCGCGAATCGATCGTCCCGACCGTGAAGGCGGGGTGCACGATGCCGTGCGCTCGGTGGACGGGGTGCGAGGTCATGGCCGTTCCGTTTCATCGATGAACTGGTGCGCACAGTATGCACGCCTCGACCAGCGCACCGCGATATGACCGGGTGAATCGCGGATATTGACGGAGGCGGCCCGGCGGCTCTACTATCGCCGACAGCGGTCCTCGATTTCATCGATGAAATGCCTGGCACCAGGTGGCCGAGTCAATGAAGACAGTGAAAGCGAGGCACGTCGTGAGGCGTCACAGCACCCGGATCAGCATTGTCGCAGCGGTCACAGCCGCCACTGCGGCCCTTCTCCTCAGCGGTTGCACGCCGTCGTCCGCAGGAGGCGCCTCGGCCGGGAACGGCGGCGACACCCTGACCGTCTGGCATTACTACTCCGTCGACGGCCAGACCGCCGGACTCGAGGAGCTCGCGTCGGACTTCGAGTCGACGCACGAGGGGGTCGCAGTCGAGAACGTCTACGTTCCGTTCGACCAGCTGACGAACAAGCTCGTGCAGGCCGCGGGAACGGGCACCGGCCCCGATGTGGTCGTCTACAACGCCGCCGACACCTTCACCCTCACCGAGGCGAAGGCCATCGAGCCGATGAACGAGTGGTGGGACCAGTACGCCGACGCCGGGCAGTTCCCTGACGCCGTCGTGCAGAAGGTCGGTGACGACGTCATGGGCGTGCAGGGCTTCGTGAACCTGATCGGCCTCTGGTACAACCAGGACATCCTCACCGAGCTGGGTGTCGAGGCTCCCACCTCGTTCGAGGAGCTCGAGGCGGATCTCGCGTTGGCCACGGCCGCCGGGAAGGACGGCATCACGCTGACCGGCAAGGCGAACTCCGAGGGAGAGTGGCAGGCGTTCCCGTGGCTCTCGCGTGCCGGGTGGGACTACGCCGCACCCGAGCAGCAGCCGCTGCAGGACGCGTTCGCGATGGTGCAGGACTGGACCGAGAAGGGCTATCTGACCAAGGAGGCGGCGACGTGGGACCAGACGGTCCCCTTCCAGCAGTTCGCCGCGGGGAACACGGCCTTCGCCGTGAACGGCAACTGGCAGATCACCTCGGCCGAGAAGGACGCCGCGTTCGAGTACGGGGTCGTGCCGATCCCCGTCGGTGAAGACGGCTCCGTCTACCTCGGCGGTGAGGTGCAGAACGTGGGCGCCTTCTCCGAGAACAAGGAGCTCGCGCAGGAGTACCTCGAGCAGGAGTTCTTCTCGAAGCAGGGGCAGCTGACGCTGCTCGACGCCTTCGGCTCGATCCCCGCCCGCGCCGACGCGGCTGCCGACGACAAGGTCGGCAGCGATCCGATCCTTTCCCAGTTCGCGGCGATCCTTCAGGACGACGGCCACACCTCGCCCGACCCGGCGATCCCGTCCGAGAACGTCGCGAAGGTGCTGCAGACCGTCGGTGAGTCCTGGAGCGCGGCGGTCGCCGGTAGCGGGACCCCCGAGCAGCTGTCGGGCGACCTGATGACGACCCTGACGCCGCTGCTTCAGCAGTAGCAGAGACCGACGAGAGAACGGAACGACCGTGAGCAGCACCTCGACCACGACCCGGAGACGATCCGGTGTCGGCGGCGGCCGATTGGGCTTCGCCGCACCGGGAGGAGTGCTGCTCGCGGCGCTGTCGCTCTACCCCATCTACCTGCTGATGAGGATGAGCGTCAGCGAGGTCAGCTCCGGAACCCTCAACGGGGACTGGCCGTTCGTCGGAGTGCAGAACTTCCTCGCGCTGCTCCAGGGCTCCGACCTCGGCGGCGCCACGCTGCGCACCGGGGCCTTCGTGGTCCTGGTCACGGTCGTCGGGGTCGTCGGAGGACTCGGAGCGGCGATCGCCCTCCGTTCCTCCCGGCTGGGCAGTGCCTTCCTCCTGGGGATGATGGTGTTCATCTGGGCCATGCCGCCCGTGGTGAACGGCAGCATCTGGAAGTTCCTCCTCGCCGATCAGGGTCTGGTCAACACGCTCGTGCGGGCGACCGGCCTCTCGGCGGAGGGCGTCCCCTTCCTCTACGACGCGAGGTTCGCGCTGCTCTCGGTCGCGATCGTGAACGCCTGGGCCGTCATCCCCTTCAATGCGCTGGTCTTCCGGTCGGCTCTGCTCGGCATCGACCCCGAGATCCTCGAGGCGGCCTCGGTCGACGGCGCGAGCCGCTGGCAGGAGATCCGGAGCATCCTCATCCCCGCGGCGCGGCCGACCGCCGTCATCCTGGCGATCCTGACCGTCGTCTACGCCTTCCGCAGCTTCGACTTCATCTACGTGATGACCGCCGGCGGCCCCGGAGACGCGACGTCCACGCTGCCCTACCTCAGCTACTCCCAGGCCTTCGTCCAGCACGACTACGGACTTGGTTCCGCGACGGGCATCATCGCCCTCGCTATCGTGGCGGTCCTCGCCGTCGTCTACGTCCGATCGACCAGGAGCGAGTCCTGATGAGCACCCTCACCGCCCCCCTGACCCGCCTGCGAGGCGGCGCTGCGACCCGCGTCGCGCGACCGTCCCGCACCCGGGAGCCGGTCGCCTTCACCGTACGCGTGGTGCTCTACGTCCTGTACGGGCTGCCCCTTGTCTGGATCGTGCTCACCTCCCTCAAGCGCCAGGGCGACGTCGTCGGCGGAGCGATCCTCTCGGCGCCCTCCTTCGACGCCTATGCGGAGGCGCTCGCGAACCCCGCCCTCGCGACGGCGCTCGCCCAGTCGGCGCAGATCGCCCTCGGGACCACTGCACTGGTGCTCGCGCTCGGCGTCCCGTTCGCCTACGCGCTGCGCCGCGTCGACGGCGTCGTCGCCGGTCTCGTCCTCGGGCTGCTGATCTTCCTGCAGATGGTGCCGCAGACGGCGAGCATCATCCCTCTGTTCGCGATCTTCAGCAGGCTCGGTCTTCTGGACACCACCGCCGGTCTCGTCCTCGCCGATACGGCGATGTTGCTGCCGTGGGCCGTGCTGCTGCTGCGACCGTTCTTCGCCGCGGTGCCCGACGCCATCGAAGAGGCCGCCTCCATCGACGGGGCCGGTCGGCTGCGCACCTTCTTCGCCGTCGTCGTCCCGATCGTTCGAAACGGCATGGCGACGGTCGGCTCGCTGATCTTCCTCGTCGCCTGGGGTGAGTTCCTCTTCGCGATCAACCTCTTCCTCTCTCCGGTCAACTACCCGATCAGCGCTCTCATCGCGCAGCAGACGTCGGGGTACGGGATCGACTGGCCCGGGCTGATGGCTCTCGCGGTCATCTCCTCGCTGCCGCTGCTGGCCGTCTACGTGCTGTCGTTCCGGCTGCTGCGTGAGGGCCTCGCCGTCGGCAGCGTCAAGTAGCAGTCGTCCTTCCTCTCGTCCCGCGCCACTCGTGAAAGATCCCGTCATGACCTTCTCCCCAGCCCTGCCCGTTGACCCGGCCGCCGGGACCCTGACACCCCTCGCCATCGACCGGGTCCAGCTGGACCCGGAGGGGTTCTGGGGACGTCGGGTCGCCGTCAACGCGACCGCCACCTTCGAGCACAACCTCGGCTGGCTGGAGCGCGCCGGATGGCTCCGGAACTTCGACCTCGCCGTCGAGGGCGGACTCGCCGTAGGCCGTCAGGGACGCGAGTTCGCCGACTCCGAGGTCTACAAGACCCTCGAAGGGCTCTGCTGGCACACCGCCGGACGTCAGGACCCCGAGACCGAGTCGGTCATCCGCGCTCTCACCGCCCGCATCGTGAGCGCGCAGGAGAGCGACGGCTACCTCGGCACCCGCTTCGGTCGGAGCGGTCAGGCCGAGCGCTACAGCGACCTCGAGTGGGGCCATGAGCTCTACAACGCAGGACACCTCCTCCAGGCCGCGGTCGCGCGACTGCGCACCCACGGTGAGGACGGGTTCACGCAGGCCGCGCGCCGTCTCGCCGACCACATCTGCTCGGAGTTCGGGGCGGACGGCCGCCAGACGGTCTGCGGACATCCGGAGATCGAGGTCGCGCTCACGGAGTTCGCCCGCGCCACGGGGGAGGAGCGCTACCTCGAGCAAGCCCGCGTGTTCTTGGACCGCCGCGGTCACCAGAGCCTGGAAGACGTCGAATTCGGTCGCGCCTACTTCCAGGACGACGTCCCGATCCGCGAGGCCAAGGTCCTCCGCGGACACGCGGTGCGCGCCCTCTACCTCACGTCCGCGGTGGTCGACGTCGCCGTGGACACTGATGACGCCGAGCTGCTCGCGATCGTCGAGCGGCAGTGGGAGGCCACAGTCGCACGCCGGACCTACATCACCGGTGGAATGGGCTCGCATCACCAGGACGAGGCGTTCGGCGCCGACTTCGAGCTACCCAACGACCGCGCGTACTGCGAGACCTGCGCCGGCGTGGGCTCGATCATGCTCTCGTGGCGGTTGCTGCTCGCCACCGGCCGCCCGCGCTACGCGGACCTGATCGAACGCACTCTGCACAACATCATCGCCACCGCCGTGTCCGAGGACGGCCGCTCCTTCTTCTACGCGAACACCCTCCACCGGCGCGAGCCGGGCGTCGCGTCCTCCCCGGAGGAGCAGTCCAAGCGCGCGGACTCCAGTCAGCGGGCGGCGTGGTTCGACGTCGCCTGCTGCCCCAACAACCTCGCCCGCACCTTCGCCTCGCTGTCCGGCTACCTCGCCACCACCGATGCGAAGGGTGTGCAGCTGCACCAGTACGCGTCCGCCACGATCTCCGCCGCTCTCCTCCAGGGAGACGTCTCGATGGAGGTCTCCAGCGACCTGCCGGAGCGGGGGCGAGTCGCCGTGACCATCACGCGCACACCCGTCGAGCCGTGGACTCTGACGCTGCGGATCCCGACCTGGGCGACGAACGCGGACGTCGTCGTCGTCTCCGCCGACGGGGATGCTGCCGAGACGCCGACCGGACCGTTCCACGGCACGCTCCACCTCGAACGGCGTTTCCGCGTCGGCGACCGGATCGAACTCGACCTCCCCTTCGAACCCGTCCTCGTGCAGCCCGACGAGAGGATCGATGCCACCCGCGGCACCGTCGCCGTCCAGCACGGGCCGGACATCCTCTGCCTCGAGTCCGTCGACCTCCCCGCCGGCGCCCACGTCGACGACATCGCCCTGGACGCCGGAGCGGTCCCGATCGCACGAGAGGGGCGTGTGACGCTCGCCGGCAGCGTCGCCGAACGCGACGAGCACGAATGGCCCTTCTCCAGAATCCCTCGAACCCCGCACCGACGGCCGTTGACCGTGGCGCTCACCCCGTACCGGTCGTGGGGATCCCGAGGTCCCGTGTCGATGCGCATCTGGCTTCCCGTGAACCACTCCTGATTCCCGGGCGAGCTCCCACCGCCGGGCGGATCCTCGCTCCTCTGCGGCGGCCGCCGGTCACCGCATCCGCACTTCGACGAAGAAGGCAGGACATGTCCCTCCTCTCACGCAGAGCCTCTCGGCTGCTCGCGGCGCTCACGATCGGCGTCATCGCCGCAGCAGGATCGGTGGTGGTCGGCCAGACCGCCGACGCCGCCACCAGCTACCCCTACACGCTCGCCTCCGACAAGATCCGCGCGAGCTTCGCCGCGGACGGGTCGATGCAGTCGCTCAAGATCGTCGGCGACCTACACGACACCGAATACCTGATGAACCCGGACAGCGCTCCGGAGCAGGCCCGCGAGACGAACAGCAAGTACCGCCAGTGGTTCGGGAACCTGATGTTCTCCTACGCGAACGGCACGGGAGCAGTGTCGACCACCGGTGTCGGCGCGAACCCCTGGAAGACCGCGTGGACCTCCCAGTCGGCCGACGGCCGCACCGTCTCGGCGACGTCGAGCAGTGTGACGGTCACCCACCAGAACTCCACCAACGCGGAAGGCGTGAAGGGCTTCACCGTCACCGAGACGTACTCTCTCGCCTCCGACGGCTCCCTGGTCTGGAAGCAGGACGTCAAGAACACCGCGGCCACGCAGCTCGTCATCGGCGACTGGGGTGTCCCCGTTCCCGGCAACGAGCTATGGAGGCAGGGCGACTCGATCTACGAGACCCGGGTCCTCACACACTCCTACGTGGGTAAGAACGGCTCCTACGTCACTCTCGAGCGTCCCAGCGGCCAGGGCCCGTTCATCGCCATGACCGCCGACACCGCATCCGGCTCCGGCTTCGAGTACCAGGACCGCTGGCGCACCGAGGAAGTCGGCAACACCTCCTGGGCCTGGAACTCGGCGAACGAGAGCTCGAACATCAAGGGCCTCAACATCTACTACCCGCACTCCACCGCGATCCAGAAGACCAACCGCGGCTACCTCAGCTCCACCAGTGTCGCCATCGCGCCGGGCGCGACGAAGAGCTACACCTATCGCATCGGCAAGGTCGATGACGACGCAGCACTCAAGCAGACGATGTTCGATCGAGGGCTGCTCGACACCACGGTCGTCCCCGGACTCATCGTGCCCATCGACCGGCGCGCAGAGATGGCGTTCCGGATCAAGGGCACCATCACGTCAGTCACCGCGCGCAACCGCAACGACCTCAAGGGGTCAGCGCCCACGAACCCCGTCGTGACGTTCTCCCGGAGCAACGGCGACTACCGGATCTACGGGATGACCTTCGACCGCACGCAGCTGGGCGCCAACGACGTCACCGTCTCGTACACGGACCAGACCGGCGCCGCGCGGCAGTCCGTCCTCCAGTTCTCCGTGATCGACAGTGTCGCGGGACTCCTCGACACGCATGCGAAGTTCATGGTCGAGAAGACCCAGTGGAAGCCGTCCGACGGACTCTCCGCGAGCGACATCCGCAACTACACCTTCGACGACTGGATGATGAACGCCCCCGACGGCAGCCTCGCCACCACGACGAACGCCCCTCAGGGCCGCCGCAACGAGTACGCCGGCTACTACGGGCTCGGCGACGACTGGGGACTCCCGCACGGCCAGTTCCTCGCGGAGAAGCTCGTCGCCCTGCCCGACGCCACCCAGATCAAGGCCCTCGACGACTACCTCCAGAAGGCCGTCTGGGAGAACCTGATGGGGAACACGTCGCCCAGCGCCGCGCCGAAGTACACCGTCTACGACTTCTGGGAGCAGGGGAAGCCCGGCAGCCTGAACACCACGCCCGGCTACCGCGGCTACGCCTACCCGCACGTCTACAACACGTTCTTCGGCATGTACAACATCGCCAAGCAGAACCCCTCCGCGATCGCCTACGCCCACCCCGCTCAGTGGTACCTGACGACGGCCTACGGGATCTTCAAGGAGCTCTACGAGGGACCCGTCGCCTACAACTGGGAGACCGGACTCATGGGTGAGCTCTCGACACCCGATCTCATCGCCGCATTGCGCGCCGAGGGACTGGACACGCAGGCCAACGACATCGAAGCGAAGATGGCGATCAAGTACGCCAACTTCTCCTCCAACGCCTACCCCTACGGCTCCGAGTACAGCTACGACAACACGGGGGAGGAGGCGGTCTACACCCTCGCCAAGCTCAATGTGAACGACGACAAGACGAACGCCCTGCGCGTCATGCGCGACATCGTCGCCAAGACGGAGGCCGCCCGCGGACGCATGCCCGTCTGGTACTGGTACTCCGACCCCACCACCATCACGGGCGAGAACTGGTGGCAGTTCCAGTACAGCGCCTCCCTCGCCGGCTACACGATGGACGACTACATCAACCACACCGCAGCACTCGAGACCGGAACCACGGCCATCACCGCCGCGCGCCGCGCCGAGCTGCAGCGCCTGAACTACGCCGGCAAGGTCGCAGGACTCGCGACCATCAACTCCGGCCAGATCAGCAACGCGCCGGCCAACATCGGAGCCGCATCGTGGTCGTACCAGGCCGAGCGCGGCAACCTCGGCACCCTCGGGGTCGGCGGAGGCGCGAACGTCAAGCTGAACAACGGCTGGCGGGGCATGACCGGCGAGAGCGATCTCGGACTGTGGGGCACCCTGCAGACCCTCAGCGCCGACGTCGTCACCGATGACCCGATCTTCGGAGTCGTCGGATACGGAGCGGACGTCTCGCGGGACGCCTACTCCACCACCGTCATCCCGAAGGACGGCCTGCAGCGCCGCCTCAACCTGGTGACCCAGCAGCTGTCGGTCGACCTCGAGAACGACGCCTACTCGCAGGCGATCGTCGGCTCGAACAGCGCCGACCTGCGCCTGGACATGCTCAACCGCACCGGCACCGCACACTCCGGCATCGCGGAGGTCAGCGGCCTCGCGCAGGGCAGCTACGCGGTCATCGTGAACGGCGTGCGCCAGCGCACCGTCAACGTCTACCGGCCCGCCTCTCTCGCGGGAACGCTTCCCGCGCCGGTCCGCGTCCCGTTCGATGCGCCCGCCGGCAGCACGTACATCGTCCACCTGGTCTCGACCGCCCCGGGCGCGAATGCGGCGCCGACCGTCAACGCCGGACCCGACCAGGCCGGGCTGTCCCTCGGACTCGATCCGATCCAGCTCAGCGGATCCGCCTCCGACGACGGACTCGGCTCGCCGAACGGAACCCTGACGACGCAGTGGAGCGTGCAGTCTGCTCCTGCCGGTGCCACCGCGACCTTCGCGTCGCCGACTGCTCGCCGCACGTCTGCGTCGGTGAGTACCGCCGGCAGCTACGTGTTCGCACTCCGGGCAAGCGACGGCGTCCTTGCGACCACCGACACGGTGTCCGTGACCGTTCAAGCCCTGCAGCCGCTCCCGGCCGACTGGGTGACCTACACCTTCGACTCATCGTCGAACGGCACCGTCCCCGACGCCTCCGGCAACGGCAACGCGCTCGCGCTCAAGGGGACGGCGGCAACCGCCACCGACGGCACGGCGAGCGTGCTGCGGCTGAACGGAAGCGACGGGGCCTTCGCCCAGCTGCCGTCGGACATCCTGTCACGCTCGAAGGACCTGACCATCTCGATGAGGGTGAAGGTCGATTCGATCTCCACCTTCAGCCGGCTGTTCGACTTCGGCAGCAGCACCCAGAAGTACGTGTTCCTCACGCCGAAGTCGACTGACGGGAAGCTAGGGCTCGCCCTCACGACCTCCGGTAATGGAGCGGAGACACGGATCTCGACGAACTTCACGATGCCCGCTGGGCAGTGGACCGACATCAAGGTGACCTTCAAGGCGAATACGAACGGCACGACGACGGGAACGATCTTCGCCAACGGAGTGCAGGTCGGGCAGAACACCGCCATGCCGCTCGCTCCGAAGGACCTAGGCCGCACCAGCGGCAACTTCCTCGGCAAGTCACAGTTCCCCGACCCGTACCTCGCCGGCAGCTTCGACAGCTTCGAGATCGACGGAGTCGTGCGCTAACGACACCCGAAAGACCAGCGCTGAACCGCTCGTCGCCCCCTCCTCACGCGGCGACGAGCGGTTCAGCACCTCTTCCCGCGCACAACTTCTGCGCATCAGCCCTCGCCCCGCTGGCGCCACCGAGGGGCCGAGACGGTTCACACGGAAGAAGACAGGCTCTCCGCCTTCGACGGCGGCACCGAGCGCAACGTGTGACAGGAGACAGCCGCCGGATGAGAGGAACGCCGCGCGTCTCCTCGACCGGGGCTGGCCAGATATCAGTAGCTCGCTCGTAGCAGCGTCGTGAGTGCGGCAGGGTGGTGCCTCCTCGTGAACGGACGGACACGACGGTGAGCTAGACCCAGTCGGCGATGACGGCGAACTAGAGCAGTGCCGCGCCTGCCGGGCTGGCGGAAAGCTCACCGCGCAGCCCTCCGAACCGCCGACGTCTCCGCTGTGGGGAGCACGTCGACGGCAGCTTCCTCAACCACGCACTCGCGCACTGACATAATCTCGATTATGAGAAGCGGCAGTGGGAAGCGCCCGGGGAGCGCGCAAGCCCTGTACCGCCCTCGACGGGCTTGCGTACCGTCGCTGACGACCCGCACCACTCCTCGAGGCACCGGACCGGTGCAGAACAGGTAACAGCACATGACTCGCGAGCAGAACATCGCCTCCCAGCAGGCCTTCGGTGAGGCGGTCAACGCCGGCGACTTTGCCGCGTTCGACGCACTCGTCGCGCCCGACTCTGTCGATCACGACCCGGCGCCCGGCCAGGCACCCGGTCCGGAGGGATACGCCGCGTTCTTCGGCGACCTGCGGACCGCGTTCCCCGACATGGCGCTCGAGGTCGAGAAACTCGTCGCGGACGACGACAGCGTCGCTTTCGCCTACACGCTGACCGGCACGCAGACCGGTGTGTTCCAGGGCCACGCGCCGACGGGCAAGTCCGTGAAGATCCGCGGCATGCAGATCAGCACCTTCGTCGACGGCAAGCTCGCCGAGCGCTGGGGAAGCAGCGACGAGCTCGGCATCCTCACGCAGCTCGGTCTCGCACCCGGCGCCTAGCCGGCGTGACTCCGGCGGGTTCCGAGGCTCGTGTGCAACCACACCTCGGAGCCCGTCGGCGGAGTGTCTGCGAACAAACTGACATAACGTCGATTATCGGACATGTCCAGGGGAGAAGGGTGCACCGTACGGCTTTGTAGCGATCGCAGCAACTGACCGCTTAGCCGGATGGATTCGCAATGCAAGCGAAACAGCTACAGTAAGCCACTTTAACGGTCCAAGCGAAACCGGGGTCACTAACGCGCAGGCAAGCCTTGGTCCGCCTATACAGTGTAATCGATAGTCCTCACTACAACCGAAGGTACCGCCTTTCCTTCAGCAGAAAGGCGGTACCCTTTGTTGTATTGAAATGTGATCGCAACTTTGTTGGGCACCTCGTATAAATGGGTCTTTGACCACCCGGCGGAAATCGGATCGCCCGCTTTTCCGCGAAGAACTGTAATTGAATCAGAATTTAGAGCTGTTGGAGACACTGTAATATGCCCCCAAATACCTCTTGCGATATCCGAGCCGACCCGGCTCACCAATTGCTCCCAATAGTTAGCGAACTGATCGTGGATGAGGATTCGATAAGCGGGACGAATGACCTGATCGTTGAGCGGGTCAGCTGCGGGAACAAGAGAATCATCAGTCATTGAAATCAGGCTTTATGGCTTCGGTATGGTCGGAGATTGAAGCAACACCAGTCAGAACTGCCCGTCGTTGCGGATCCTCAACCTGTCGGGCAGTTTTGCGCCAACCTTCAAGTGTACTCAAGATCGGCGTCATTGACTGGTCGGCAAGGCCAACAACAAGAGCCATATGAAGCTCATCCACGAACTCTTTCACGTCCTCGCGATCAAATACTCTCAGCCATGCCAACTCTCCAAGCTCAGAAGGCGTGATAGTCCGGCCGGACGTAAGGAGAGCCGTCAGCCGCTCAAGCGTTTGGGACCAAGAAGCGTAGCTTTCAAGTACGGCAAGCTCGGACTCTGGGAGCATCACAAGGCCCGTTCCATCCTTGTCGCGAAGACGCGCTCGGCCTCGCCGGGCATCACTGATGAAGTCGACCCGCTGCCTCGCAAGGTCGCTCGCCTGGTAGATCACGCCGTCATCAGAAGCTGTTCGCATGGCCCAAACCTCTCGTTCGTTGCTACGATCTTACGCAGGATCGTGATCAAATGGCAACATCGAGCTCGAGGGGGACGCGTGGACCACGTGAACGAGGACACAGCGGAGGGGCCTGAGGAGCCGCCGGCCGTCCGTCGGCTCATCACCGGCCTGGACCAGGCGCTGGGCGCGCTACCCATGGAGGGCATCGACTGGCAAAATCGAAACTGGACGATTACTCAAATTGTTCGGATCCTCGGCACCCAGGGGATCGACGTCGAGGCGCTCATCAGGCACGGAATGGACTCTGTCGTCGCCGTGGCGATCATTTCTGCTGTGGTCCAGGGCGAAGAGCCACTGACCAGCGACCTAGTTGACCTGAAGCGATGGCGCGAACTACTTCGCTATTCAGCAAGCGAAACAGACGGCGAGCCTTTCGATGACGCTGGGTCCGTGACTGTCAACTTGAAGTTTTCAGCCGGTACGATCGTTGACTGGATTAAAAACGCCCCCCTCGAAGACATTCTCGAATTTCGACCGCCGACCGACGAGCAACGCACTAGATATGCGCTTGCGAGGAGAGTCTCCTCAGACTCGGTGGAAGCATAGCGATGGCTGTGGGAACGCAATGTTGTCGCTCAGCTCGATCGGTGGCTGCAGTCGTCCTTAATTCGAGAATGGCGGTGGCAGGAAGCTCAAATAAGCCCCGATTTCACGGCTGAGGCTCTTGTGACGAAGGGTCCTCAACGAGACGTCTTAGCGGCGGAGATTTCGAACCGCATTGCTTTTCCCAAGGATCAAGAGCGAGACGCGGCCGATCGGCTTTTCTGGGACTTGCAAGAAGAGGCGATCTCGTTCTTGGCAAAGGGACGATACACGGAAGCTGGTGCTCTTTTCGAGTTCTTCACGCGCCTCAACCCTAAAGATCCTCGTGCAATTAACAACCTGGCATTTTGTACTTTTCTTACAGACCCCGCCAGCTCCCTCCATTTGTTTGAACGAGCGCAGAAGTCAGGGTACCCAAATCTCGCCATGAGTGTCTACAATCAGTGCGCTTGTCTAGTTGAATTGGCGCGCGGAGGAGAGGCAATAATGCGGGCGGAATCCTACTGGCAGAGAGAATTTCAAGAAGATTTGCTAGGAGGATGGGTCTGGCGTCGTTCAGATGAAACCTGGGAACTGACTGCGTCAGTAGACCCAAATATCGAATTGGCGCAACTTATGGTTTCGGTCGCGAATGACCTGTCGCTTTACGACCGGCAAGAGAAGTGGACATCTCGTGCCGCCGATTTGACAACGATTTCGAGTGATGACGGGCAGGAGGAGTGACTTGAACCGAATTACATCTTCCGCAGGACCTTTTCGAAATAAGGGGCCTGTCTGGGTGGCAGTAGCAGTTGCAGTCGTCGGTGCCGCCTGCCTGTGGTGGTTACCTTCTTTCCTGGTGCAGGCGCAGGGAAGAGGAAATCTTAATGCCTCCGAATGGGCAACCGCAATTTCTAGCGCACGTCAATTTACTCTCCTCGTTATTGGTGGCGCCCTCGCGATAGTTGGACTTACGCTATCCCTCTACAAGCATCGGCGAGATGGCGCTGCGGAACTCCGTGCTTCCGATATCGACTGGACTGGCAGGTATAGCGATGCGGTCAAGAGTCTTGGGGACGAAAAGTCCGTGGCGTCACAACTTGGAGGCGTCTACGCGCTTGAGCGACTCTCCCAGGACTCGTTGCGGGAGAGGGTAGCGATTTTACGCGTCTTGTCAGCTTTCCTAAGAGATAAGTACCCACCCGTCTTGGCAACCTCATCAAGCACAGGTGCAGCCACTTCATCATCAGTCGTCGGTCAGGCCTGCATAGAGATAATCGGCCGGATATCTCGAGTCGATGATGGTGCCACTGTACTCGACTTGTCGGAAATCAGTGTCGTGAACGCTGACCTCGCTCGCTCGAGCCTCAAGGGCAGCGACTGGACCGGGTCTGTTCTAAAGTCGAGTAAATGGGTTCGTGCACTGCTAAATGACTGCGTTTTTGCATCCGCTCAACTAGCGTCGTCAGATTTCTCAGGTGCATCGTTGGTTCGCGCGAATATGAGCGGTGCCAACTTATCGAACGTTTCGGCTACAGGATGGAATGCAAGCCAAGCGCAACTCAATGGATGCATAGCAAACGGTGCCATATTCACTTATGGAGATATGCGTGCAACTGATTTCTCGAACGCTGTAATGTCGGGAGCTCAATTTGTCGACTCCGATCTCGAGAAGGCAATCTTCAAGAACGCCATCGTCAAGATGGCCAATTTCACTGACGCAAACCTGCGGGATGCCAGTTTTGAGGGAGCGGATATTTCGGGAGCAAACTTCGAAAGAGCCCGCGGCCTGACCTCTGAGCAAGTCGGTGTAGCGGCATTCTGGGACTCGAGTACAAAACTTCCCGTTCACGTGACATTGCCGAGCGGTCCGCAAACCGCTTGAAGTCGGAGAGAGATCCAGGCGGCCGACGTCTGCAAGGTGGGCGAGTCTTCCGTCGCTCAGTTCTGGGCGTGCAGAGGCTTCGTGCTCAGGAGAAGGATGATCGGGACCAGCGCTCCTCGCTCTTGCCTGTTCGACATCCAGCCACCAGCTCAGGTCTCCGCCCCTGGAGGGCTGACCGGGGTCAGGGTCTCGGCGCGTCTGGAGGACGTTGCTGGTGGCCGCCACCTATGTCCCCGCGAAGCCGGCAGGTGTTGCGAGGGACCTGTCGGCGGTCACGCACTGCCACCTCGCCGGGCGCTGTTCCTGCTCAGCGCCCTCGACGCCCTCCTCCGGTGGAACTGCGCACACAGTTGCGGGTTCTCCACGAAGAACTGGGCTTCACCGCAGTGAATGTGACCCACCGACCTTCCACGACCGCACTGCCGCGTAGAACGTCCCATACGAGGGCGCGGTTCTTGATCAAGGCCGGCAGCACCTCTCGGGACCACCCGAACGCGACCGCTGAGGTCGATTGCCGTGTAGACATTACTTGCACGTCACATCCCGAAATATTGTCATTTATAGTATGTTGCAAAGGGGCTTGATATCAACTCCACCCGTCTCGCTTGTATCGCGAGGTCATCTGAGCGCTCCTCCGCCATACTGTCTCAGTGACGTCCATCGAACCAAGCGTGGCATTGAACACCTGCGAGACCGCCCTCCGCTCCCTGATAGTCAGCTGCTATTCCCGGGAGTACGGCGCGAGTTGGCTGGAGAGAGTTGCGAGTACGGCAACTCGCGGCGACTGGGAAGCAAGAGCCGACACAGAATTACGAGCACGGGGATCGAAAGGAGTTGGCGCCGTCCCACCTGCTGGCCTCGACTATGCGAACTTCTACGATCTTGTCGGCATCGCGAGCGCAGATTGGGCACCCCTTGCCGCCGCATTAGGTGCACGGAAAAATGTTCTTCCACTTCTGAAGCGTGTTAATGATCTGCGGAACTCCATCAGTCATAATCGGCCCTTACTTCCATTCGAGAAAGACCTTTTATCGGGAATTTCTGGTCAGATCAGAAATCAGGTTACCTTGTACCTCAGTTCACAGGACCCGGCTGGCGAAATATACCCTCGTATCGAGTCAATTGCCGATTCCTTCGGCCGAGGTTTCGAATCAACTACGGGGCGAGGTGAAATTGCAGGAGCGGTTACTACCCCACTCATTCTGGTACAACCTGGCGATCAGGTGGTCTTCACTTGCTTCGGGCTGGACCCTCAAGAGCGGGAGCTGGAGTGGTCAATCACTGGCGCTAACCATTTGCAGCGAGAGTCACAGGTCGGGGCGTCCGGCCAAGCAGTCGAGCTCACTTGGGCTGTCGCCGACGATGAAGTGCGAGAATCTGGTCTGGTCGAAATTAAAATGCAGTCGGTCGGAGCACGCTACTTTCGGTGTGGATATTTCGATCAACGTGCCTATTTCCAATTTATCATCAGGCCGCCGGACACCTTTTGACAACTTCAAAAAAGCTGCGGCTACAAGAGCGACCGGATCGTTCGCTACACCCTGGGACGAGTCGACTCTTCGATGGCCGCGGTCACCTACACCTACAAGTCCTTTGCACCTGAGGAACAGCGTGGGCGTCCTGATGGTCAGCTCCTGATCGATGCCATCACTGCAAACGATGGCGATGACGGCACCCGCCGGCCAACGAGCGGGCAGTTGACCTCCACGACAGTGTCTCCGGAACGAGCCGACTGGCCGGCAGGTCGCCATGGCAATCGGTGAGGCTGCCTGGTAGAGCACCTAGCTACTGCCGTCGTTGGCTGGGAGTCCAACAAGCTGTTGGACTACCTCCGGAATTGAGGTCCGGTCGGCCTCTGCTTCGCGGTCGCCCGAGACCGTTGGATCGCGGCTGCCCGTCGCATCACGACCACGGTTTCTCCTCTACGGCGCCACCATTGAGCATGATCTGCATACTGATGCCCGACTGGCTTCCTGTTGCCACCTCCTGCGCCACCAACGAATCAATCCCGTCGGGAGAGCAAGCTGCACTACAGACGGTCGACTAGATCGCTGCGGCCCTCGACTGGACCGCCCACAGCAACTAGCGGGCGTTCTCGCCGCGTTCCGGCGATCGCGCAGCTGAACGTCCACGGTTGGTCTTCGGCACGTGCACACGTCCGGACTGCGCGACAGCGTCACTCGCTGGCCGTCCCTGGGCGACGTCGGCGCGCATGCGCACGTCGATGACGTCCTGCGAGATCCCGCGGCCCTTCATCTCGTTCGCGCTGGCCGCGCGACGAGCGGCGCTGTCGTACGACATCTCACTCTCCGAGCGCAGCGCATCTGCTCGCCCCTCGGCGCCGGCCGGAACGGCGTCAGCGGAACGAGTGCTCTGGGAGGGCAGGGGCTCGCTGCGGAGGTAGGCGGCCTCGTCGCGGTTCTCTGTAAAGTCGGAGCGCAGCTGTTCCGGCGTCAGCGTCGCTGTTCCACCGGCACCCGCCTCGCGATCGAACCGGTCTGCACCGCTAAGCAGGATGTCGGCGTTTTCGTCGACGTCGCCGCGGTCGAGAGCCAGTCCGTAGTTGTCATCGAAGCCGTCGAGCCGGGCGGCTTCCGCCTCGGCCGCGGACGGGTCGAGACGCCCTGCTTCGACGTCGGCGGCGATGGACTGGTTGAGTTCCTCGCGGGCGGCCGCGAGCTCGGAGGCTGCGGCGTTGTCGGCGGCGGCCTGCGAACCGGCGCCGTCTCGGTAGAGCTGCGCCTGAGCGCGGGCGTCGTCTGCGAGGGCGCGCAGCTGGTCGGGCGTCTGCTCGGAGGTTCCGCCGTCCTCGGCCTGCGCTTCGTACTCGCGAGCGTGCAGCTCGAGTGCGGCCGCCTGGTCGAGGCTCTCCTGAGCGTTCTCCGCTCCGCCCTGATCGGTTGGCGCCGCGGCCGGCTCGTCGCGCGTGGCGTCGCCGCGGCGCTGGTCTGCGTCGATCATCCCGACGACGGCCGCGGCTTCAAGCGTCGTTTCGACGTTCTCCTCGCGTGTTCGCCCTATGGCCGCGCGCTGCTCATCGGTGAGCAGGTTCGGCCACTTCTCGTCGATCGCGCGATCCACGTCAGCGTCCTTGCCGACCCACCCCTTCACAACTTCAAGCCACCCCGACCCATTCGTCTCTGGGCCACCGATAGACCTCTCGATGCTTCGCAGGGCTTCGTCCTTGGTGAGGACGTCGACGTAGCGGTCGCCGTCGTTGCGATACTGCTCGGAGCCGTTGAAGGTCGGCGGTCGAGTCTTACTTTCCTCAGCCTCGCCGCGAGCACTTCGCTCTGGAAGATCCGAGACGGCGACCCCGTACCGGTCCTGGACTTCGCGCGCGACGGTCTGGGTAGCGCGTTCGGCCACGGGGTCGAGGTCCTTCCACTGCTGGGCGGTCGAGAGGACGTCAGCGACCTGCTGCAAGTCGGCGCGTTGCCACCAGTCGGGGCGATCCACGACTGCGAGCTGTGCACGCGCGACGTCGCGCTCGGCGGAGAACCGGGCGGCGAGCGAGCGCGCGTCGGCCTCACTCTTGCGCAGCGCTTCACGCGCCAAGTCCTCCCGCAGTCGGGCGAACTTGTCGCCCAGCTGCAGCGCGACGGTCAGCGCGACCCGCGCGGACTGACCGACTTCATCCTCAACGCTGTCCCCATCGCTCATCAGCTCTGTCGCCTCTCGCTATCTCTCGGAACCGTCGCGCTCGCGCGTGCCGGCAGTCTTCGTGGTCGGCACCTGTACCGCCGGCTCCGCCGCGGGAGTCAGGCGCGTGGGCACCGGCCCGCCGCGACCCGCGGCGAGGTCCGCGCGTTGCTTCGCGGCCTGCTGCTCCGGGGTGAGCGCGGCGACCTGGTTGGCGGTGATCTGAGCGGCGTAGCCGTCGCGCACGACGGTCAGGCGCTGCGTCATCATCCGCGCGAGCTCCTGCGACCGGTGCAGATCCCCGACAGCCTTCGCGGCACGGAAGATCGATGCGGTGGTCTGCGCGAGCTGCTTCAACAGAAGAGCCTCCGCGGCCGCGTTCTGGCCGCGCTTGGCCTGCACCAGGATCAGCGCAGCGGTCGTCGCCATCGACGGCATCGCGACCGGTCGCGGCCGCGACTCGCCCGCCCGCAGCTGCGCGGACCGGGCCAGCGTCCGCGACGCCTCTGCCAGCGGTCCCGGCGTCGGTTCCAGGCGCCGCGACCATGCCGCGTACGCGCCGGACGTCTCGCGGGCGACGTGCGCCCAGGTGGCCTTGTCGGACGGGTCGACGGAGGCGATGTAGTCGTGCAGACGGCGCATGTCCTCGGCGTACATGGCGAAGAACTTCGGAGACATCTCGCGCTCCTCGCGCCCCGGATTCGCCGGCCGGTACTGCCACGGATTCTTCGACGTCGCGCGCCACTCCTGTACCGCTTCGGTCGCGGACTCGGGACGGTCAGGCCCTCCCTTCCGCAGCTCCGGGAGCGTCAGGTCGCGGGCGATCCTGCCGCCTCCGTGCCATACGACGGGCTGGCCCTTCTCCGGGCGCAGCGCCACGGAGTAGCCGACCACGACGTCATCACGTCCGACCGCGAACCGCGGACGGATCAGGATGCCCTCGCGGCGCATCCGACGCACGAACTCGCCCTCGTCCTGCGACGCGGTAGCCGCAGCTCGCAGGCTCCGCTCCAACCGCTTCGCGTCGACCTCGGTCGCGCCGCGGCGCGACGCGGACTCGCGCTCGGCCGGCTTCTCGCCGCGCTGCGCCCCTGCGCGCTCGGACTCGTGCAGCGGCTGCAACTCGAACTCCCGCTCGAGCTCGCGGGTGATCGTCTGCGCCTTCGAGAAGTCGTGATGGACAGACGCCTTCGTGCCGTCCTCGCGAACCAATGACACGGCGATGTGCACGTGGTCGTTGCCGTTCTTCGACAGGCCGTGACGCACCGCGACCCACCGGCAATCAGCCTTGCCAATGTCGGCGCCGGCGAACCCCATCCGCTCCACGAACCGCTCGGAGATCTCCGCCCACTTCTCATCCGAGAGCTGGCCCTCCTCGGCGCTGATCGAGAGCGAGCAGTGCCACACGTCAGCGTCGACGCGCTCCTTCGACGCCACGCCCGTCTCCGGATCCGTGACCTCCTTGACGCGGGTGACCGACGTCCCGAAGACGCGGCGCGGCTCATCCAGATCGGCAGCGATCGCGAGGGCCGCTGCGCGGTCCAACTCCCCGTAGCCCCACTCCGCCATGATCGCGCCGTTACCGGCGACCAGGTGCGGCTCCTCGTGCTCGTTCGCCCGACCCTCACCCTGCAGGTAGCTCATCAGTCCGGACATGCTTCCGCCCCGGGTCACGCTCGGGATCACGCGCCGGCCAGCCTCTTCATCGCCACCGATACTCCCAGACGACCGTGCGGTAGTCAGCGATCGCCGCTTCCGCCTCGTCGGGGAATCGGCTCTCCGTGTTCGCAAACCGGGCGAGCTAGTTGAGGTTGCTCGAGACGTACCCGATCGTGCTGCGGATGTTCATCAGATCCGCGGCAACTGACTTGAACTCCGCGTCCGTGATGACCGCGTCCTCGGCCGTCGCGGACTCGAACGGGGAAGTGCGACGCCCGCAGCGGGTCGAGCAGGCTGTCGCCGGCGACTACTCGCCGTCCTTCGCCCTCGCGCTGATGCAGAAGGACGCGGGGCTGATCCAGGCCTACGCGGACAGCGTCGGCGCGCCCGTCCCCGGCGTCGCGACGGCCCGCCACTACATCGACGAGGCGATGGCCGCCGGCTTCGGCGGGGAGAACGCCTCGGCGCTGATCAAGGCGATCGCCGCGGAGGCCGACGTCGACCTGACACGGCGCTGACCCTCCGCCCCGGGGTGCCCCTGCCCGGCCGTGACGGCCGCCGCAGGGGCTCCCCCGGCACCCTCCCCGTCCCCGCCGCGCCGCGTGCTTCACTGGAGGGATGACCACGCGTGACGACCACATCGCCGACTTCGCCGAGTTCCTGACCGCCTCCCCCTCCTCGTACCACGCGGCCGCCGAGGCGGCACGGCGCCTCGAGGGAGCCGGATTCACGGGGCTGGACGAGACGCAGGCGTGGCCCGCGGGGCCCGGCCGGTACTACGTCGTCCGCGACGGCGCGATCATCGCCTGGCACCTGCCCGAGGGCTCCGGGGCGACCCCGCCCTTCCGCATCCTGGGCGCCCACACCGACTCCCCCGGCTTCATGCTCAAGCCCCGGCCGACGATCGGCTCGAAGGGCTGGCTGCAGGCCGGCGTCGAGATCTACGGCGGCCCGCTGCTCAACTCCTGGCTCGACCGCGAGCTCGAGCTGGCCGGGCGCGTGGTCACCCGCGACGGCTCGA
Source organism: Rathayibacter sp. AY1C7 (assembly GCF_002931865.1). Classification (NCBI taxonomy): domain Bacteria; kingdom Bacillati; phylum Actinomycetota; class Actinomycetes; order Micrococcales; family Microbacteriaceae; genus Rathayibacter; species Rathayibacter sp. AY1C7. The sequence continues at coordinate 93,623 of NZ_PSWB01000007.1, forward strand.
CGCGCCTGCTCCGGACCGGTCCGCTGCTGCGCATCCCGCAGCTCGCGATCCACCTCGACCGCACGGCGAACGAGGGCCTCACTCTCGACCGCCAGAAGCACACCGTCCCCGTGTTCGGCGTCGGCGACGCCTCCGAGGTCGACCTGCTCCAGCTGCTCGCCGCGCACGCCGGGCTCGACGACGCCTCCGACATCGCCGGCTACGACCTGCTCACCGCCGACACGCAGGAGCCGCGCCGCTTCGGCCTCGACGAGATGTTCCTCGCCGCCGGGCGGATGGACGATCTCAGCTCCGTGCACGCCGGCCTCGTCGCGCTCCTCGCGGCGAGCGCCGATCCCGCGGCGCCGCCCGCGCACATCAGCGTGCTCGCCGCCTTCGACCACGAGGAGCTCGGCTCGGCGAGCCGGTCCGGAGCGAGCGGGCCGTTCCTCGAGGACGTCCTCTCGCGCATCGGCACGGCCCTCGGCGCCGGTGTCGACGAGCGCGCCCGGGCGATCGCCGCCTCCTGGTGCCTCTCGGCCGACGCCGGCCACTCCGTGCACCCCAACTACTCCGAGAAGCACGACCCGTCGAACCAGCCGGTCGCCGGGAAGGGCCCGCTGCTCAAGATCAACGCGACGCAGCGCTACGCGACGGATGCGCGCGGCGCGGCGCTGTGGGCGGGCGTCTGCGAGCGCGCCGGCGTCGAGTACCAGGAGTTCGTCTCGAACAACTCGGTGCCGTGCGGATCCACGATCGGCCCGCTGACCGCGACCCGGCTCGGCATCTCCACGGTCGACGTGGGAGTGCCGCTGCTCTCGATGCACTCGGCGCGCGAGCTCGCCCACGTGGACGACCTGGTCGCCCTGACCGCGGCGATCGAGGCGTTCTTCACTCCCTGAGCCGGGTCGGGCGCGATCGGGGTCCGCGGCGCCGCGCAGTGTGCGGGCGGACCCTGCGACCCCGCGCAACCGCCAGGCGGACCCCCCGGCTCCGCTCAGTCGCCGGGCGGCCGCCGGCGCTGCTGCTTCGTCTCGGAGCGCTGCTGCTTCGCGGCGAGCCGGCGGCGGGTGGAGCCGCGCGTGGGCCGGGTCGGGCGCCGCGGGGCGGAGGGAGGCGCGAGGGCCGCGGTGATGATCCCGCGGAGCATCTCGAGGGCCGTCTCGCGGTTGCGCAGCTGCGAGCGCTCCTGCGCCACCGTGACGGTGACCGCTCCGGAGACGAGCCGCCGCCCGAGGCGCTCGAGCAGGCGCGAGCGCTGCTCGTCCGAGAGGGCCGTCGACTCCTCGACGCTCCAGGTGAGCTGCACGCGGCTGTCGGAGGTGTTCACGTGCTGCCCGCCGGGCCCGGAGGAGCGCGAGAACCGCCACTGCAGCTCCGATGCGGGGACGACGAGCCCCGGCCGCACCTCGAGATCCATGCGGCAAGCCTGGCACGCGCCCGCCCCGGAGCGGGAGCGCCGGCGATCCGCTCCCGGGTGCGGTGTCCTCTTCCGGACGTGTCCGCTACAGGCTCTTGTCCCCGCGGTGGTCACGTCCGGACACTGGAGAGGTGCCCGGGCGGGCGCATCGGCCGACTCCTCACTGCCACCCGAAGGCGTCGAGGGGTCGGCCGCACGGCTCGGTCCCGCGGGAGCTCAATCGCGCGGCACCGTCTCGGCGAGGTCGATCTCGCCGTCGTCCAGCGCTCCCGGTTCGAGCGCCTCCGGATCATCGAGCACCGGCTCTCCGGCACCGGCGTCGCCGTCGCGGGTGCGCGAGTCCGCCGCCCACGCCGTGCCGAGCGCGAAGAGCGTCGCCACTCCGTAGTGCTCCATCGCGGCGGCCACGCGGCGGCGGCCGGTCCGCGGATTCATGCCGAGCCGGTGCGACGCGGTCTCGAGCGTGACGCCCTGGCGCATCAGCCGGAGCAGCGGCAGCCAGCTCTGGTCGACCGCTCCGATCGGAGCGGCCTGCCGCCACAGCACCTCGAAGTACGACTCGACCAGACCGGCCAGCGCCGCATGGCGCACGCCGAGCACGCTGGTCGGCTTCGTCTCGCCCCACTCGAACGGGACGGCGAGGTGGTCGCCGTCGACCCAGAACCAGCTCGGCGGGCTCTCGAGGAGCCGGTACTCGACGCCCGCCGCCTGGTACGCCTCCACCCGGGCGAGCACCCGGGGGTCGCGCGCGCCGGCGGCCGGCATGATGACGCGCACCCGGTCCTTCGCCGCGAGCGCGTGCCCGAAGCGGATCGCCCGCTCCGTCGGCGGGTCGAGGAACCGCTCCACGTTCGGGAGCACCGCCACGAGCGAGCCGGAGTCGCGGCGGACGAGGTCGAACCAGAGGTCCTCGGACGCGTGCGGCCCGTGGCGGAGGAGGGTCGGCACGGGGTCCGACGTGTCCTCGCCGACCCGCCAGGCGCCGAGCAGCATCGGCAGGCCCGCGACGACGCGCTCGATCCCGTCCAGGGACTCCCTGCCCGCCCGCCGCGCCGACTCCGTGTGCCGGGCGATGGCCGCGGCCGCCCACTCCATCGGCGCCGGGAAGTCGAGCTGCTCGCCCTCGCCGCCCATGAGCCCCCGGCCGCGGAGCCGCTCGATCGCCGCAGCGACCTCGGCCTCGTCGATGTGGGTCAGCTCCGCCGCGTCGGCCAGCGTCGCCGGCCGTCCCCGCAGCAGCGCAGCCAGGAGTCCGTCGTCGTCCATGCGTCTCCTTCGCCGTGGGCCGTCACCCGAGGGTGCCGTCTCCGCGGTCGAGGAGCAAGGGACGCGCGGCGGACGGCGGGGAGCGGCCAGGCGGGGGCGGGGGATGAACTCGTGACGGGCACGGACCTCGGCTCACCTGAGGACTTCCAGCGGAGACCTTCTTCTTCGCTCTCGATCGCACTCTTTCGCCGTGGCGGCTCGTCACCGGGAAGGCGGTGGTCCCTGCGGACGTCCGGGATCGATCAGGAGCGCGGTACTGCGGTCACTCGGACAGCAGCGGGATCGAGCGGCCCAGGCGCCTGCCGTACTCGGCGATGGCGCGGCCGACGGGGAGCCGCTCGGCCTCGTAGCGCTCGAGTGCCTCGTCGACCGGGTGCCGCGCGAGGGAGGCGGCGAGGGCCAGCGCGTCGCCCGCCGCCTTGGCCGCGCCCATGGCCGTGTGCGGCCGCACCGTCACGGCGGCGTCACCGAGGAGGGCGACCCGGCCGCGGACCGTCCGCGGCGGGACGTAGTCGACGATCGCCTGCAGGAAGGGCTGCGACTCGGCCAGGACGGCAGCCGCGAAGGGCGGCGGCAGGCGGTCGACCGCGTCCTCCTCGAGCCGGCGGCGGAGATCGGGAGCGAGATCGCCGGGCGCGAGGGACACGCTCTCCGGCGGACGGCCCGACGCCGTCATCACTCCGCGGAGGGCGTCCTCGGAGAGGGGCCGGTACCAGACCCAGTTGTAGCGCCGTCGGCCGGGCTCCACCTCGCCGGCGGGTCCGGGGACGAGGTATCCGAGCATGTGCTCGCCGGGCGCGGTGTAGAAGGCGAAGCGTCCGAGCAGAGTCGCCGCAGCCTCGGCGGGGAGCGCCGACTCCGGGATCAGCCCGCGCCAGGTCGAGTAGCCGACATAGCGGTTCCCCGGCGCCTCGGGCGCGACCGCCGCGCGCACGACGGATCCGAGGCCGTCGGCTCCGATGACGACATCGAACTCCAGGCCGCTCCCGTCGCGCAGCTCGACGACGACCGGGTCCGTCCCGACCGAGGGGCGCACCCCGGCGACGGCGTGGCCGAGGAGGTAGCGGTCGGCGGGGATCCGCGAGCGGAGCGTGTCGTAGAGGTGGTCCCACGACACCTGCGTCTGCGGGGAGGGGTCGCGGCCGATCACGCGCCCGGAGCGGTCGAGGGTGATCCGCTCGTGCGCGACGACGCCGACCCGCGCCTCGTCGTCGCGGCCGATCGCGTGCAGGAGGTCGATCAGGTCCTGCTGGGCCATCAGCCCGGCTCCCCGCCGCGACAGGCCTGTCGCCGACCGCTCGAGGACCGTCACGCGGTGCCCGTCGCGGACGAGCAGGGCCGCGGCGAACAGTCCGCCGATCGAGCCGCCGACGATCCCGACGTCGAGCGGGCGCACCGCTCCTCCTGCTGCCATGAGCGCGACCGTACCGGCGAGCGCGCGACGCCCGTTCCTACAGACGGCGGAACAGCGCGGCCTCAGGTGCGGTCGTCCGCGCGCAGCGACCGGATCATCCCGCGGAGCAGGCGCGCCGCCGCCTGCCGCTCCTCCTCCGCGAGCCCCTCCAGCATCCGCAGCTCCACCCCGCGGACGGCGGCGGACGCCTCGGCGAGGCTGCGGCGTCCGCGCTCGGTGAGTCGGGCGGGGAGCGCCTTGCCGACGGGAGCCGCGTCGGGGCGGGTGACGACGCCGTCGCGCTCCAGAGTCTGCAGCAGGACGTTCATCGACTGCCGGGTGACGAAGGCGCCCCGCGCGAGCTCCGAGTTCGAGAGGCCCGGCCGCTGAGCGAGGAGCTCGAGGCAGGAGTAGTGGGTGACCGTCATCCCGAGCGGGCGCAGCACCGCCTCCATCGCCGCGCGCAGGGCACTCGACGCCTCCTTGAGGAGGTAGCCGAGCGAGGTCTCGAGGTCGATGCCGTCTTGACTCATGTCAGTATTCTGACATACGCTCCTGTGTGTCAGAAATCTGACACAACCGAGGAGGAACCCCATGCCCGTCACCGGCCCCGACTTCGTCTCGCTCCAGGTCCGCGACCTCGCGGCGTCCCAGGCGTTCTACGAGCAGTACCTCGGCCTGGTCCGCTCGCCCGCCGGCCCGCCGCACGCCGTCGTCTTCGCGACGACTCCGATCGCCTTCGCCCTGCGCGACCTCGCGCCCGGCACCGACCTCGACTCCGCCTCCCGCCCCGGTGTGGGCGCCGCGATCTGGCTGCACGCGACCGGCGTGCAGGAGATCCACGACGCGCTCGTCGCCGACGGGAACCCCGTCGTCGCGGCTCCGATCGACGGCCCGTTCGGGCGCACCTTCACCTTCGCCGACCCGGACGGCTACCACGTCACCCTGCACGACCGCGCCTGAGCGGGACGGTGCGGACCGCGCCTGAGCTGAGCGGGGCGGAGCGGACGGGACGAGGCCGGGCGCCTCAGCCCATCGCGCGCAGCTGAGCCGCGAAGAGATGCAGCGAGCGGTCGACCTCGGGCAGCGCCGGCGTCCGGTTGAGGTGCCCGTGGGGCATGCCGGCGGCCAGGTGCCCGGTCACGGCGACGCCCGCCTCCGCGAGCTGGCGCAGGAGCAGCTCCGCTGACCCCCGCAGCTCGTCGTACTCGTTCACGAGGACCGTGACCGGAGGCAGACCCGCCAGCGGCGCGGAGCCGGGCAGCGCCTCGACGGGGAGGTCGGAGATCCGCCCGAGGTAGGTGCGCACCATGCCCTCGATGCTCGACGGAGGGAAGCGGAGGACCGGCGGCAGCTCGCGCAGCTCGGCCGCGATTGCGTCGTCGACGGCGGGGTTGGGGAAGTGGGCGAAGGGGTAGGCCAGGAGCACGTGCTCCGGCAGCCGCGCACCGGCGTCGCGCTCGCGGAGGACCGCGCCGAGGGCCAGGGCCGCTCCCGCGCTCGCGCCGCCGATCGCGACGGGCGTGGATCCGGACTCCGTGCTGCGGAGGTGCCGCCAGGCGGCGTGCACGTCGTCCAGCGGGACGGGGTAGCGGACGTCGGGGCCGGCGAGCCGGTAGTCGACGGAGACGACCCGGGCCCCCGCCCGGTGGGCGAGCTCCGCCGCGACGACGTGCGACTCGCGCATGTCGATGCTCCCGGCGGCGAACCCTCCTCCGTGCACCCAGAGCAGAGCGCGCTCGGGCGCGGCGGGCGAGTACACGCGCAGCGGGACCGGTCCGTGCGGGCCGGACGCCGTCTCCGTGACGACGTCGATCCCCTCGGGCAGCGACCAGGGCCCCGGATCCTCCTCGAACGCGGCCATGCGGGCGGTCTGCTCGGCGTCGAGCGGATACGCGAGGCCGGCCAGGAGGGGCAGCCGGGCGGCGAGGTACGGATCGAGCGGCATCGGCGCCTCCTGCGGGGTCGGGATCGCGGACCACGCTAGCCCGGCCGCGGGTCCTCGAGCGGCGCCTGCTCAGCCGCGTCGCTGCAGGAGCATCACGCCGTCCAGGAGCACGGCTGCCGTGCCGTCGGGAGCGGTCACGGCGCGCTCCCTCGTCTCGACGAGCTCCGCGGTCCACTCGGCGGGGTCGAGGGCCAGCTCGGCGAGCTCCTCCTCGGGGCCGAGGAGGTGCATCGCTCCGTGGCGGTGGTCGTCGCCGCTCGCCCACGGCGGGGGTGCGGCGTGCGAGACGACGGCGAGGCGGCCGCCGGGAGCGACGACGGAGGCCGCCCGCTGCAGCACGTCGATCCGCGGGAACTCGGCCATCGAGTGCAGGAAGCTCGCCGTCACCAGGTCGAACTCCCCCACGACCGGCCAGTCCTCGGCGAGGTCTGCCTGCACGAAGTCCACATCGGCGCCCCGCTCGGCCGCGGCCGCGCGCGCCCGGCCCAGCGCCGTCTCGGAGAGGTCGAGCCCGGTGACGCGCCAGCCGAGCGACGCCAGCCACAGCGCGTCCGCCCCCTCACCGGCGCCGAGGTCGAGGGCGCGGCCCGGCGGCAGCGAGCCGACCAGCCCGACCAGCGTCGCGTTCGGCCGGCCCGACCAGATCCGATCGGAGTCGGCGTAGCGCGCCTCCCACTGCTCGCGTGCGGTGCTCATGCTGCTCCTCGTCCCCGGGCGCAGGGGCACCCGCGTCGAGGATGCCGCGCCGCCGCTCCGGCCGCCAGCGCTCGTGCCGAAGCGGCACGGGCACCCGTCCCCGCGGACGACACGGCCGGACGGAGCCGCGGCGCCGCGCGGACCCGCCGGACGCACTTCCCCGACACGCCTCGCGCCGATTAGCGTCGGTGCATGGCCCTCCGACTCGAAGAGATCATCGTCGACTGCACCGACTTCCGGACCCTCGGGCACTGGTGGCAGGAGGCGCTCGGCTGGGACGTCGTCGACGAGGACGAGGACGGCATCGAGCTGCTCGCCCCGTCGGGCCGCGGGCCGAGCCTGCTCTTCCTCGACGTACCCGAGCGCAAGACCGTGAAGAACCGCCTGCACCTGGATTTCGTGCCGGACGACCAGGAGGCGGAGGTCGCGCGGCTGGTCGGCCTGGGGGCGACGCGGTCCGACGTCGGGCAGGGCGAGCAGTCCTGGGTCGTGCTCGCCGACCCGGAGGGCAACGAGTTCTGCATCCTCTCGGCGCGGGAGTGAGAGCGCTTCCACTTTCCAGGACGATTGTCGGGAAAGCGCTTCCATGCGCACGCATCGAAAAAGATTCTGAAATGTCAAGGGTAGAACGATCGTTCTCGACTCCCTAGCATCGCCTCCGACGCATCTCCCGACCGGGAGCGCGCGGAGCCGAGGAGTCACCGTGACCACCTACGACAGACCCGTCGCCGCCGTCGGCATGACGCAGTCGCAGCAGCAGGGCGAGCTGCTCGCCGGCCGCGCCCTCGAGAACCGCGCCTTCGGCCTCTACGCCTACGCCTACCGCCTCACGCTGTCGGACTCCGCGGCGAGCGCCGCCCTCCGCCACGCGGCGGTCACCGTCCGCAGCGGACGGCCGCAGGGACTCGACGACACGGGCGCCCTCGACCTGATGCGCTCCGAGGTCGGGCGCGCGAGCGTGCAGCGCGGCGGCTCCGCGATGGAGCGCGCCGAGCAGGCCCCCGCGGCGATCCGCGAGGACGACCTGCTGCGCTCGGGCTTCCACCGCCGCCTGCACGCCCTGCCGACGCTCGAGCGCCAGGCCTGGCTGCTCCGGCACACCGGCGGCCACGACGTCGACGCGATCGCGGCGATGCTGCAGGAGCCGGCGGAGCGCATCCGCTCGGCCCTCGCCTCGGCCGCCCGCACGCTGGTCGAGGGCGAGCTGGCCGAGAGCGAGTCCGCGGAGTAGCGCGGCACGAGGTGCCCGAGAGACGCCGGGTCCAGCCGGCGGCGCCCCTCAGGCGTCTGGGACCCGGCCGCGACTCGGCGCGACCGGGAGGACGGGGTCAGTCGAGGTAGTCGATGTCGTCCCACGGCTGGTGGACGTCACCGGTGTCGCGGTCGTCGTCCGGCACCTCGAGCTCCTCGAAGATCACCGGAACACCCGTCGAGATCAGGACGCTGACCTGGCGGTTGCCCACGATCACGAAGTCGACGAGGCCTCCTCCGGCCTGCGTCGCCTCGGTCGCCGACCGCTTCAGCTCGGCGACGTCGGTCCCCTGGGACAGCCCGTAGGTCTTGCCCTCGATGGTGACGGTGGTGCGGATCATGTGGCGCTGCTGCTCCTCGGCTCGATGGGTTCAGCGTACGAATCGCGACAGAGCGCTGCCAGGCCTTGCGGTGGACGCCCGCGGCTGCCACGGGTGAAGTGGCCGGCTGAGGCGAGCGGCGTCCGGAGCCGAGGTCGGAAGCAGCGTGACGGGCCGCTCGGGCGGATCCGCCGCTCCTGACCTCGGTTCCGGACACCGGGCGGCGGAGTCAACCGGGCGCGCTCCACGGAGCTCCCGCCGTAGCGTGGAACCTGTCCGCACGTTCCGCATCCAGCGACAAGGAGGATCCGATGATCGAGAAGAACACTCCCGAGGACCCGCAGACCACCGACCCCGAGCACGTCGACCCCCAGACGGCCACCGACCCCGAGGGCGACCCGGTCGAGAACCCGTCGGGCTGACGCCCGCACCGGAACGGCCCGCGGCCACCGGGACACCGCTGAGAAGGCGGAGTCCCGGGGGTCGCGGGCCGTTCCCGTGTCCGGCGCCGCCATACTGACGGAGTGCAGGCCGAGGACGACGAGCGCAGGGATCTCGAGCGGATCCTGTCGGCCCGACCCCGCGACGACGGCGCCGACCGGGACGAGCGGCGCGAGGCGCTGCGACGGCTCGGCGAGCTGGAGGCGGAGGACGCTCCTCCCGGAGTGACGGGATCCGGCGCTCAGACCGGCGCCGCGCCGTCCGGAGCGCAGCCGGGCGCGGCGCATCCCGGGACGGCGACCGACTCGCGTGCCCCCCTGCCGGCGGCCGCACTTCCGCTGTCGGCGACCGTCGGCTCCGAGACTGCGGAGTCGCCCGCCGAGCACCCCGACGGGCCGGCCCCGCGGACGCCGCACCCGCGCCGCCGCCGCCTCGTGCTCGCTGCCGCGATCGTCGGCGGAGCCGCGGTCGGCGCGATCGTCCCCACCGCGCTCCTCCTCCCTCCGCCCGCGGACCCCGTCGCCCCGCCGACCGCCTCCGCGGATCCCGCCGACCGCTTCGCCGCGCTCGTCGAGGGCTGGGAGCCGACCACCGACGTCCCGCCGGGCCTCGCCCTGCTCGCCGGGGAGGCCGTCGTCTACGGCTCCGGGTTCGACACCGCCGAGAACGACCGCCTGCTGATCACCGAGCCGAACGGCACCACGGTGTGCCTCGCCGTGCAGCGCCCGGACGCGTCCTTCTTCGCCGGCTGCACCGGCTCGGAGGCGTTCTTCGCCGGGGAGCCCCTCCGGGTCAGCGGCACGACGCTCCGCAGCGGCGCCCCGGTGTACACGCAGATCCTGCTCCGCCCGGACGGGACGATCGAGGGCGGCTATCAGCTGGTGCCGGAGTCGCCGCAGCCCGAGGCGGCGGACCCCGGAACGGTGGAGTCCGGGTCGGTGGAGCCTGCGACCAGCGAGCCCTGAGCCGCCGGGCCCGCGACCAGCAAGCGGTGAGCCCGCGACCTGCGAGCCGCTAGGCGCGCGTCGCCTCCGCCGCGTCCGCGATCACCTCGGCCGCGGACGCCGTCCGCTCCCACACCGCGCGCTGCCGCTCGGCGCCCGTGCCCCGCGCCAGGACCCGCTCGACGCCGCACGCCGCGACCTCCTCGTCGCCCGACTCCGCCAGCGCCCGACCCGCGTGGTCGAGCAGGCGCGCCAGTACCGCGGAGGCGGGGGCCGGGCAGCCGTCGACCGGATCGATCAGGTCGCCGGTCGTGCCGTGGCGGCTCGCCAGCCAGGAGGAGACGGCGATCACCGGAGTCGGCAGCGGCACGGGCGGGACCCCGGCGCCCGCGTCGCGCACGGCCGTCTCGGCGAGCGCCCGGATCAGGACGGCGATCAGCGCCGAGTCCTCGGCGTGCAGCGGGACATCGGCGATGCGCACCTCGACGGTCGGGTGCGCACGGGAGAGACGGGCGTCGAAGTAGAGCATCCCCTCGTCCAGCAGCACGCCGCAGGAGGTGAGGGAGGCGACGACGCTCCGGTACTGCTCGAGGTCGCCCCAGATGCCGACCGGGCCGGCGGTGGGCCAGCGCCCACACGACTGGTAGCGCCAGCTGGCGAACCCGGTGTCGGCGCCGGCGCTCAGCGGGGAGTTGGTGCTCAGGGCGAGGAGGGCGGGCAGCCAGCCGCGCAGCCGGTCGAGGACCGCGATCCCCTCCTCCGGCGACCCGATCCCGACATGGACGTGCAGGCCGCAGGTGAACTGCTCACGGGCGACGAGGCCGAAGCGCTCGGCCATCCGGTCGTAGCGCTCGTCGGCCGAGAGGTGCGGCTCGAACGCGGCGGGGCTGGTCGCGACCGCGACGGCGCGGGCGCCGACCTCGCGGGCGGAGTCGTCGGCCAGGCGGCGGCCTCGCGCAGTCCGGCCAGCAACGCGTCGTGCGTGCGGGCGGGAGCGCCGACCGCCTCGATCTGCTCCGCCTTGAGCTCGGCGGCCAGGGCGACCGCCGCGGAGCCGCGGACGGAGCCGAGCAGCAGCGGCGCCGCGGGCGTCGGGAGGAACGTGCCGGCGTCGACGAGGAGGTACTCCTCCTCCACCCCGAAGGTGCGGGCGCTCATCGGAGCGCCTTCCGCTCGAGTCCCCCGCCGCAGCCCACCCGGTCATCCCACCGTGCCGGGCGCCCGCCGGGCAACCGTCCTCGGCCGATGTTCAGCGTCGGGACGCCCGCGACGCCGGTCCGCGGGCGGGCTGTCAAGGCCGGGTGCAGCGGGGCGCGGAGCGGCAGGATCGGAGCACACCCAGAACCGGAGGTCCCCGTGCCCGACAGCACTCCCGAGCAGGCCGAGTACGACGTCGCCGTCATCGGCGCAGGACCCGCGGGGACAGCCGCCGCCCTCCGCGCCGCGGAGCTGGGAGCGCGCGTCGTCGTGCTCGAGGCCGCGCGCGTCGGCGGCACCTGCGTCAACACCGGCTGCGTGCCCACCCGCGTCCTCGCGAAGACGGCGCGGATGATGCGCGAGACCCGCTCCGCCGGCGACTACGGGATCGAGATCGGCACTCCCGTCCTCGACTGGGCCGCGACCGTGCGCCACGTGCACGAGCGCGTCGACCTGGTGCGCTCGATCAAGCGCGAGGCGCAGCGGTTCGAGGAGGCGGGGGTCGACCTGATCCACGAGGGCCGCGCCCGCTTCGTCGACGAGAGCACCCTCGTGCTCGACAGCGGGCGGCGGATCCGCGCGCGCTCGATCATGGTCTGCGTCGGCGGGCACTCGCGGCGGCTGCCGATCCCGGGCGCCGAGCTCGCGACCGTGCCGGAGGACGTGCTCGGGCTGACCGAGCTGCCGCGCCGCGTCGCCGTGATCGGCGGCGGCAACACGGGCGCCCAGCTCGTCACCGTCTTCAACGCCTTCGGCTCGGAGGTGACGCTCCTCGACGTCGCCCCGCGGATCCTGATGACCTCCGACTCCAGCATCTCCGAGCACGTCGCGTCCGCCTTCGAGCGCCAGGGCGTCCGCGTCCGCACCGGGATCGAGACGGTGTCGGGCATCGAGCGGCAGGACGACGGCTCGCTCGCGATCGCGTGGCGCGAGGGCGGCGAGGACCGCACGGCCGAGGTCGACGTGGTGATCATGGCCACCGGCTGGCCCGCCGACGTCGAGGACCTCGGACTCGAGAACGCGGGCATCGAGGTCGTCCGCTCGGCGATCCCCGCCGATCAGTACTTCCGCACGGTGGTGCCGCACATCTTCGCGGTCGGCGACGCGAACGGGCGCGACATGCTCGTGCAGGCGGCGCAGTTCGAGGCGGAGGCCGCCGCCGAGAACGCGGTGCTCGGCGCGAACCGGCGCACGCCTCAGTTCCTCCTGCCCGCGGGCGGATTCACGGACCCTGACTACGCGGGCGTCGGCTTCACGCAGGAGCAGGCCCGCGAGCGCGACCCGCAGTGCGTCGTCGCCTCGGTGCCGTTCTCCAATTTGGACCGCGCCGTCATCGACGACCGCGAGAACGGGTTCCTCACGCTGATCGCCGACCGGCGCCGCGAGCTGCTGCTCGGCGCGCACGCGGTCGGCGAGAACGCGATCGAGGTCGTGCAGTCGGTGACCACGGCGATGGCGGCCGGAGTCGACCTCGCGACCCTCGCGAACGTCCGCTTCGCCTACCCCACCTACAGCGCGGTGATCGGGATGGCGGCGCGCGCCCTGCTGGCCGAGCCGGCGCGCCCGACCGAGCTGGACTGACGCGCTACCCGATCCTCGGAGGCGGCGCCAGCCCCGAACCGGCGGCCCGCCGCCTCCGAACCACTGGGGACGGGCACTCCGCCCGCCCCGCCGAGAGGAACCCCTGTGCCGATCCCCGCTGTCGACTACAACCACGTCCGACTCACCGTCCGCGACATCGCCGTCTCGCGCCCCTTCTACGACTCCGTCTTCGGCTTCGACGTCGCCTTCGAGGCGCCGCCGGCCGACGCGTCGCCGGAGGAGAAGGAGCAGCTGGCGTTCGTGTTCGGCGGCGTTATCTACCAGTTCCCGGGCGGACTGCTCGGCCTGCGCCCCGTCGCGCCCGGCGACGACCGCTTCGACGAGGACCGGGTCGGGCTCGACCACGTCAGCTTCACCGTCCCCGACCTCGACACGCTGAAGGCGGCCGCGGCCGTGCTCGACGACCTCGGCATCGCCCACGAGCCGATCAAGGACGCCGGCGGCATGAGCCTCCTCGAGTTCCGCGACCCCGACAACATCGCGCTCGAGATCACGTCCCCGAGCTGATCAGAGCAGCGCGCGTATCGAGATCTCCACGCACGAACGGGCAGGTCTCGATACGCCGCTTCGGGCTACTCGACCAGCAGAAGTCCCCGACATGCTGATCGAGTAGCGCGCTCAGCGCGCGTATCGAGATCCCCGCGCACGCCCGGAGAAGCGGACTACGGACGACGTCGACGGTACGGAGTCGTCGTCGACACCCGGACCAGGCCCGCGCGCTCCAGGATGGGCCGCGAGTACTCGGTCGAGTCGCTGTGCACGAGGGTCTTCCCGAGGGCTCGAGCGGAGGCGGCGCGGGCGGCCGTGACCAGGCCGTAGAGCCCGCGTCCGCGGTACTCCGGCAGCGTCGCTCCGCCCCAGATGCCGGCGAAGGCGGTGCCCGGGACGGGCTCGAGCCGGCCGCCGGACGCCATCCGCCCGTCGACCTCGGCGACCCACAGCTCCATGCCGTCGCCGCGTGCCAGGCGGGCGACGAGCGAATCGGCGATCGACACGTCGACCTCCTCCTCGAAGGCGGCGTCGATCATGGCGCTGAACGCGCGGACGTCCGGCTCGTCGACGACCCGCCGCAGCACGACCCCCTCCGGGACCGGCCGGTCCGAGAGCAGCGCCTCGACCGGGCCGATCATGATCGACTCGGCCTCGTCCGGCGCGAAGCCGTTCGCGACGAGCGCGTCGTGCAGGCCGGGGGCCTCGTCGTGGCCGCGGGTCTTCCACTCGACGCGGGTGATGCCGGGATCGGCGTCGAAGTGCGCGCAGGCCGCGGCGACCAGGCGGGCGATCTCCGCGGAGGAGGCGCCGGCGAGGTCGCGGTAGGTGACGAAGCCGCGTCCGCCGGCGAAGGTCACCAGACGCAGAGGCCCCTCGCGCGTCACGGAGACGGCGCTCGGGGTCTCGGCGTCGGAGCGGAGCTGGTCGTCGTAGGCGCGGAGGTAGTCGGAGCTCATCGCCCCGACGCTACCCCCGGACCCGGGCGATCAGGTCCTGGATGAAGGGGATGACGTCCTTCGCCTGGTCGACGCTGGCGAATCCGGTCGCGACGAGCGGCCAGATCGAGCCGATGAGCGTCGCGATCACGGCGGCCACCGCGGCGACCCAGGCGAGGGCCGCGTTGCGGGAGAGGAACGCGACGGCGAGGCAGGCCAGGCCGACCGCGTAGCTGAGGACGATCGAGAGGACGATCGCGCCGACCGGGACGTCGAGCGCCCCGGCCGTGGTGCCGTCGGCCGCGCCGATCAGCCCGAGGACGGGCAGCAGCACGGCGACGACGACCACGAACGAGAGCACGACGCCCGTGCCGAGCGCGATCCAGGCCGCGCGCGGCTTGCGTCGCGCGCCGTACGAGCGGGTGCGCACGGGACTACTCCCGACCGGCGGCGGACGACGCGCGGTCGTCCTCGGAGCGGTGGGCGTCGGTGTCGTCGGATGCGGCGTCGCGATCGGCCGCGGCCTCGTCGCGCTCGACGTGCTCGGACTCCTCCGCCGGAGCGACCTCGACGGTCGCGGTGCGGGGGTCGCCGTCGTCGTCGACCGGCTCGACCTGGACGCGGACCACGAACTCCGCGGTCTCGACGACGGCCGGGGCCGCGTGCGTCTCGACGCGGGGGTCGTCCTCGTCGCGCTCGGCGGCGCGCTCGTCGTCGGCCGTCTTCTGGGCGGCTGCGCGCTCGTCGCGCTCGTCGGCCGCGCGGTCCATCGCGTCCGCGGCGTCGTCGGCGGCGTCCGCCAGACGTCCGCGGGCGGAGTCGACGGCACCGGAGACGGCGTCGCGAGCGTTCCCGGCGGCCTCCTTGGCGGAGTCGCGGGCGTCGGACGCGGCGCGCTTGGCGGTGTCGACGAGCGGCTCCTTGTCCTCCTCCGGCTTCTCGATCGGGTCGAACGGGCCGTGGACGTCGGTCGCCTCGACGTTGACGACGACGTGGCCGCCGGCGACCGGCTCCGCCACGCGCTGCACCTGATCGCGCACGGCGTCCAGGACCTCGCGGACGGGGTGGGGGTACTCGACGACGAGGTCGATGTCGACGGTGGTGACGCCGTCGGCCTTCGAGACCGTGACTCCGGGGACGGTGCTGGTGCCCAGCACGCGGCGGGAGGCGCGGTCGAGGCCGCGGGCGACGGCTCCGCCGAGGTGGTGGACGCCGGACACGCGCTGGGCGCTCTCGCCGGCGGCGGTCGCGACCCGGCTCTCGGTCGACTCGGGCTCGGACGGCTTCCCGTCGCGGCGGGCGGACTCGCGCCGGCTCTGCTGGTTCGGGGTCGGCTGCTCATCGGTGCGGATGCGCTCGACGGTGCCGGGCTCCATCGGATCGGACATGGGGTGCTCCTTCAGAAAGACTTCCATCCCGCCTGAGCGGGGCTCTCCGGCCCTCCCGATCGGGAGGGCCGGACGGTGCTGCCGGCGGCTACTGCACGCGGGCGGTGCCGCTCATCTTCGTCCGCAGACCGCTGACGATCTGGATGACGACGGGCGTCTCCTCGCCGAGGAGGGCGTCCCACTGGCGGACGGCCTGGTCGACCGTCTGCCGGGTGCGGGCGGGCGAGGCGCCGCGGCGGGTGTGCGCGGTGACGCGCAGCACCTTCTGGTGCTTGATCTCGAACGCGGTCACGTCGACCGCGACGATGGACGGCTCCTGCGACAGTGCCTCCTCGAGGACCTGCTCGGCGACCTTCGCGTCGATGGTGACGGAGCCGCCCGTGGGCGTCCCCGCTCCCTCTCCCGAGCCGACGCGCAGCAGCGTGGAGGTGCGGCCGCGGCCCTGGCGCACGATGAAGCGCACCAGCAGCAGGATGAGGACGAGCGCGACGACCGCGATGACCCAGAGGATCCACGGGGTGCCGCCCGAGAGGGCCTGGCTCGTGGGGTCGGCCGCGTCCTGCGCGGCGGTGGACACGTTCTCCTGCACCTGCGGGAGCAGCGACCCCACCGCGACGGCGCCGCCGGCGAGGAGGAGGACGAGGCCCACGACGAACAGGAGCAGCCGGTTGAGGAATCGGTTCGTGGTGGTCATCAGCGGACCGTTCCCTTCTCGGACAGGCGCACCTTGGAGCGCAGGCGCGGGGTGCAGTCGAACGTGGCGAGCTCGGCGTCGACGGCCTCGCGGATCGGCGTGACGTCGATGCTGCGGCCGGAGGTGCGGGAGACCGTCACGTCGACGACGCGGGATCCGACCGACACCGACACGTTGTCCGGGTCGACGTCACCGGCGTAGCCGGCGGTGCGGGCGACGGCCTGCGCGATGACGCGGTCGTCTACGATGGCCGCGGTGCGGTCGGTGCTGACGGCGCGACGGCCGCGACGGCCGGGCTTGAGCGACACGACGATCAGGACGAGCCCGATCAGAGCGAGCACGGCGCCGGCGGCGGCGGTCAGCGCGATGGGCGCCGCGGCCGCGTTGAGCAGCGAGGACGCTCCGTCCTGCGGGGCCACGAGCAGCGCGGGCTGGCCGAGGACGGCGAGGACCGCCTCCGTGCCCAGCCACGCGAACAGGAGGATGAGCAGGACGGCGAGGACGATCGCCGATCCGGAGCGGGACGAGTGCGTCTCGCGCCGCACCAGGCGCGGGTAGAGCGCCCGGCCGGCAGTGGTGGGAGTCGTCACGACACCCTCCTTCGTTCTCGGAGGTCGGCACCGGTGATCCGGAGGTCGACCCGGCCGATCGTGGAGCCCGTCAGTTCGAGGCAGCGCGAGCGGATGGTCGTCTGCGCCCGGCTGAGTCGGTCCAGCAGCGTCCCGGAGGAGCGGCGGCCCGTCTCGCCCAGGGGCGTGACGTGGATGGGGGCGTGCGCGACGACGTGGAGGCGTCCTCCCTCGTCGTCGAGCTCGACGGACACGTCGGACGAGTTCACGTCCAGCGCCTCCGCGGTGACGGCCGACACGACTCGGCGCACGGCGCGCGAGCTGATCGTCGTGCGGCCGTGGCTGGCCTCGTCGGCCATCACCGCCGCGGTCACGAGGACCGCCGCCCGCGGAGGGTGTCGCCGAGGGAGCGCAGGTCGAGCTTGCCCTCGACGACCCGCCCGACGCCGTAGCCGATCGCCATGGCGAGGGCGACCCAGAGGAGCGCCCAGAAGCCGAAGACGAGAGCGGTCAGCGCGAGGACCGCGCCGAGGACCAGGCCGATGTGGGACGGAGTCACTTGACGCGGCTCTCGGTCTCGTCGTCCTTGTCGTCCGAGGGGATGAAGACGTCGGAGATGGTGACGTTCACCTCGGCGACCTCCATGCCGACGACCGAGGAGATGGCCTCGGAGACGGCGGAGCGGATGCTGTCGGCGAGCTTCTGCAGCGCGACGGGGTACTCGGCGACGACGGTGATGTCGGCGGCGACCTGCTTCTCGCCGACCTCGACGGAGATGCCCTGGCCGCGGTCCTGCGCGTTGATCGCGTTGCGGATGGCGCCGATGGCGCGGGCGGCGCCGTTGCCCAGGTCGTGCACGCCGGGGACCTCGCGGGCCGCGATGCCGGCGACCTTCTCGACGACGCCGTCGGCGATCGTGTTCTTGCCGGCCGAGGTGGCGGTGCCGTGCTTGGCCGAGGAGGCGTTGGCGAGGCTGGTGGGGGTGACGTTGGTCATGATCTTCTCCAGATGGTCAGAGGTCGTGGCCGGGGCCGCGGTGCTCACGATCCGTGGCACATGATGAAGACGTGGCCCGGGGCCCGGACGTCCCGGTGGCTCAGCCAAGATGCAGGGAACGTCGAGCGGAGATGCGCTTCGCGGCCACCGGCGTCCACAGGCTCCTTCGGCGCACTCGCTGAGCGGCCAGCGGAGTGCACAGCCGCGTCAGGCCGCGGTCGCCGTCTCCGCCGGGAGCCGGCGGTCGCGCCGGCGGGTGAGGGCGCGGCGCCAGGCGGGGCTCCACCGCTCCTCGGCGACCGCGTTGAGGCCCCAGGACAGCAGGAGGACGACGACGAAGGCGACGAGTCCTGCTCCGTCGCGGCCGATCAGCGGCCAGAGCGCGCTGATGATCGCGCTGCCCACGACCAGATGGAGGATGTAGAGCGAGTAGCTGATCCGCCCGAGCCAGAGCAGCGGCGCCCATCGCAGCACGGCGGTCCGGCGCCGCACCGCGACGACCGTGACGGCCGCGCAGACGCCGAGGACGACCGCTCCGTCCGGCCCGCCGTGGAGGAGCTGGGCGTTCAGGGCCGCGATCAGAGCCGCCGGCACGGCGAGGAGCTCGAAGCGCCCCTGCCGTCGCGAGAGGAACAGCAGCATCCCGACGCAGAAGAGCGGTCCGTACTCGGCCAGCGTCAGGTTCGCCAGGACCCGGACGGCGACCGGCGCCGAGACGACGTCGACGCCTCCCGAGACGAGGTGGGCGGCGACGGAGGCGGTCGCGGCGACGCCGAGCCAGACGACCACCAGCACGCGGACCAGCCGATCCGTGAACCGGCACTTCGTGAGGACGAGCACGAGCAGCACCAGCAGGTAGAACTGCATCTCGACGGCCAGCGTCCAGAACGCGCCGTTCACGTTGGGTACCAGCAGCAACCGCTGCACCATCGTGAAGTTGAGCAGCAGCTCCAGCGGCGTGAGGTCGGTGCCGGGGACGCGGGCGAGAGCGCCGACGACGATCGAGACGACCACCGCGATCCAGTAGGCCGGGTAGAGGCGGCTGACGCGGGAGATCGCGAAGTCCGACGGCCGCCGCGCGCGGTCCGCGGACATCAGGATCACGAAGCCGCTGATGACGAAGAAGAGCTGGACGCCGAACTCGCCGAACGGGAGCGCGAAGGATCCCGGCGGTGCATCGGGATGATCGAGCGAGAACGCGGTGGTGAAGTGGTAGACGACCACGCCGAGAGCGGCGAGGCCGCGCAGACCGTCGAGCTCGACGAAGCGTGACGCCACGGCTCCCCCGCTCCGGAGCCCCCGCCCCTCGCTCGAGTGTTCCAGAGCGCTCCGGCCGCCCGCGCGTCGGCCGTCCGTCGTTCCGCGCCGCGCCCGGCACCCGCCTCGACCCGCATCCCGGCGGCGGAGGCGCGGGGAGGGCGGCGCTCAGCTCTCGGGACGGATGCGGAGCGCGCGGGCGAGGGCATGCCGACCTGACCGAGCGGTTCGTCGCGGATGCGATCGCGTCGGCCTCGCGCATGACCGAGCGCGGGCTCCTCCCCGCGGAGGAGCAGCGCGTCAGGCCTCGTGCAGGTGGCGGTCGAGCGTCATCCAGTTCTCGCGGCTGAGGCGGGCGGCACCGTCCGTGTCGCCCGCGCGGAGGGACGCCACGATCGCGCGGTGCTGCTCCACGGATCCACGGGCCGCGAGGGAGGCGAAGCGCTGGCGCTCGGCACGGCGGATGAGCGGAGTGGCCTGCTCGAGCACGTCCTCGATCATCCCGTTGCCGCTGAGCCCGGTGAGCACCGCGTGGAACGCGTCGTCGGAGCGCAGCGCCAGCTCGACGTCGCCGTCTGCCAGCGCCCGCGCGAAGTCGTCGTTCGCCGACTCCATCGCGGCGAGCGCCTCCGCAGTGACGGCCGGGCCGGCGGAGTGAGACGCTCTCGACGGAGTGAATGCCTCCTGCCGGGCCGTTCCTGCGTGGAGGCGCGCGGAAGCGATGCCCCCACCGGCGCCGGAGAAGCCTCGCGCTCCTCGATGAGCGAGAGGACATAAGCTCGCACACGTGGCAGCCGGCGCAGTGATGTACAACTTCGCGATACAGCTGGCTGATGTGGACCGCGGTGTCTACGAGGACATCACGCTGCGAGCCGCTCGGCACCCCTCCGAGACCGACGCGTACATGATGACGCGCGTGCTCGCGTACTGCCTCGAATACGTGGAGGGGATCACCTTCAGCGAGGGGATCTCGTCGACGGCGACCGAGCCGGCGGTGCTGGTCCGCGATCTCACCGGCAGGCTGACCACGTGGATCGAGGTGGGCGCGCCGGACGCCGAGCGACTGCACTTCGGGAGCAAGCTGGCCGACCGCACGACGGTCTACACGCATCGCAACCCGGAGAAGGTGATCGCGGCGTGGTCCGGCAAGCGCGTCCACCAGCTCGAGCAGATCACCGTGCAGAGCTTCGACCAGGGGTTCCTGGATGCCGCGGTCGCGGTACTCGAGCGCCGCAACACGCTGACCGTGTCGGTCGTCGAGGGGCAGCTGTATCTCGAGTTCAACGGCGTGACGTCGAGCAGCGACATCCACGTGCATCAGCCGGGCTGAGCCGGCGCCGAGTGTCACGAGGTCCGTGTCCGGAAGACCGGTCGGGGGACACGATGGAGCATCCTCCGAAACGGCCCCTCGGGACGCACCCGGAGACGACGAGGGCCGGCACTGCCGTGAGACGGTCCGGGCCTTCGGGCACGCTGGGGCTGCGCGTCAGCGGCGCAGCGTGTGGCTCGGCTTCTCGTCGAAGCGCACCTGGTACGCGCTCGCGAAGCGGCCGAGGTTGCCGAAGCCCCACTCGCGGGCGACCGCGGCGACGGTGGTCGAGCAGGGGTCGCCGGCGACCAGGTCGGAGTGGGCGCGGTCCAGGCGCACGTCGCGCAGGTAGGCCGACGGCGACACCCCGAGGTGCCGCTTCGTCGCCTGCTGCAGGGTGCGGGTGTGCAGGCCTGCCGCGCGGGCGGCGTCGGCCGGGGTGATCGGCTCGTGGGCGTGGTGCTGGAGGAAGTCGAGCGCCACCCGGGTGCGGGAGGCGGACGGGCGCCGCAGCACGGCCGGCACGTCCCACGCGCGCCACGGGAACAGCAGGAGCAGCACGCGGGCGAGGTCGAGCTCGGCGGTGAAGCGCACGAGCGGAGTGATCGCAGCCGTCGCGAGCGCGGCGCTCGCCTCCGTCACCGCGGCGCGCCAGCGGGCGAGGACGCCGGGGTCGGCGTCCGCCGCGTGGTCGAAGGAGACGGGCTGGCGGGGGCCGGCGTGCGTCTCGGTCGCGACGTCCTCGAGGAACCCGGGGGCGAAGTGGATGAGGTTCTGCCGGTGCGGCTCGAACTCGAGCCCGAACTGGCGCTCCGCGGGGAACAGGAACGGGGCCGAGAGCGCGCCGGTCCGGGTGAACGGCGGGAGGTTCAGGCGTCCGCCACCGGCGCGGAACCAGCCGACGACGTACTCCTTCAGGTGGGGGACCTGGCCGCTGAGGGCGCCGGAGCAGTCGGAGGTGCGCAGGGTCACCCGGTCGCTGCCGCGGACGGCGTAGCGGTAGGAGAAGCCGCGCTGCGACGGAGCGACGCGGAACTCGCCTCCGCCGTACGCCTCGGAGTAGACGGCGGACGCGGCGGACGGATCGTCGCCGGAGGCTTCGTAGCGCCGGTCGGCCCGCTCGTCGCCCGCGAACGGGCTGCCGAGGGTGAAGGTCGACTCGCTCATGACGTCCGCCCGGGGCGGCGGCGGAGGGAGCAGTGCATGGGGGACTTCTTCCGGGTTCGGGGTCCGTGCGCTCGGGGGGACGCACGAGGGGTACGGAATCAAGACGTGTCGAGGAGCCGGAATGTCACGAATCCCGTCTCGAGGCGTCCCCCATCGGCGGCACTCGCAATCCGGCCAGCGGATTCGGCGGCCCGTTGTCAAGGCTGGTAGTCATGCCGGACGGCGCCCCACACTGAGGGCATCGGCGCGCGGGGACACCGCGCGCGGGACCGCGGAGGAGGCGCTCATCGACGACGACCCCCTCCTGAACGCGTCCGACGCGACCCTCGCCGCGCGCGCCGTCGACGGCGACGTGCAGGCGTTCGAGCAGCTCGCCCGGCGCCACGGCGCCCTCATGCGTGTCTACGCCGCGAAGCTCCTCGGCTCCGAGGCGGAGTCCGAGGACGTGGTGCAGGAGGCGTTCCTCACCGGTTGGCGGCGTCTGGCCGATCTCGACAGCCCGGCGCACATCCGCAACTGGCTGATGCGCATCGTCACCCACAAGGCGATCGACCGGATCCGCGTCCGCCGCCTCCACGACGACATCGACGACTGGGACCCGCCCGCGCCGCCCGAGCACTCCCCCGAGCGCATCGTCGAGGCACGACTCCAGCTGGACGCGGTCTGGGAAGCGCTGGACCGATTGCCTGCTGATCAGCGACGCTGTTGGCTACTCCGCGAGACCGCCGGCTACAGCTACCAGGAGATCGCCGACGCTCTCGAACTCCCCGTCTCGACGGTCCGCGGCCTCCTCGCCCGGGCCCGTCGATTCCTGCTCCACGAATTGGAGGCATGGCGATGACCGACGACACCGCCGTGCCCGAGGACGACCTCGACGGCCACACGCTCGAGGAGCTGGGCGAGTACCTCGACCGCGGCCGCGAGCCGCGCGACCCCTCGATCGAGAACTCCGCCGCGTGCCGGCTCGCTCTCGCGAACCTCACCCGCCTCACCGAGCTCTCGGCGCGGGCGCTGCGGCAGGAGGCCGACCGCGAGCCCGACCGCGACGAGGTCTGGATCGCCGGCCTGCTCGACGCGATCCGCTCCGAGGTGCGCTCCGGCCGCGACATCCCCGTCCGCCACCCCGACCCGACCCTCCGCCTGGCGCTCACGGAGGCGGCCGTGCGCGGGATGATCCGCCGCGCCGGCGACACGATGGGCGGCGTCATCATGGGCCGCTGCACCCTCGACGGCGACGTCTCGGCTCCCGGCGCCGTGGTGCGTATCGACGTGACCTGCGCCCTCGAGTTCGGCCTGCCGGTCGCCGTGGCCGCCGACCGCCTGCGCGAGCGCATCCGCTACGCCCTGGAGCGCCACACCGAGCTGACCGTCGGCGCGATCGACGTGACGGTCGACGACGTGTACCCCCACCGGGAGGAGCGGTAATGACCGACGACACCGAGCTCTCGCAGCGGCTGACCGCCGAGATCCGCGACATCGAGGGCGTCGCGGGGGTCTATCCCGCCCAGCCGATCGTCGAGGCTGCGGCCGACGCGCTCGCCGTGAAACTGGACCTGCGGCAGCCCGACGTGCTGGTCGACATCGACCGGTCGGAGGGGTTCACCACGGTGAGCGCGCACATCGCCGCGTCCGCCGCACTGCCGGCCCCCGAGACGCTCCGGCTGGTGGGCGAGCGGATGCACGCGCTGCTCGCCGCCGACCCGTCGGTCTCGGGGCCGCTCGCCGTGAACGTGAAGGTGCGCCTCATCGAGGAT
The DNA here is from genome assembly GCF_002931865.1 of Rathayibacter sp. AY1C7. Lineage (NCBI taxonomy): Bacteria > Bacillati > Actinomycetota > Actinomycetes > Micrococcales > Microbacteriaceae > Rathayibacter > Rathayibacter sp. AY1C7. The sequence goes on from NZ_PSWB01000007.1 coordinate 116,641, forward strand.
TCGGGGCGCGCCGAGCACTGAGCGGGGCCGCCGCCGCCCCCCTCCCGCGAGAGGCCACCCGAGTACCTCGCGCGGCGTGCCGCGTACCGAGGTGGCGTCTCGCGGAAGGGATCAGGGGCAGCCCGTCCGGGTCAGCAGGAGACGAGGCGGTCGAAGCGGGACGCGACGCCCGAGCTGTCGCTGAACTTGCGGTTGATGACGCTCATCGTGTTGCAGCCGCTGTCCGGGCCGTTCTTCCAGATGACCTTGACGTTGCTCGCCTGGTCGCAGTGCTACCACACCGTGACCTGCGCGCGACCCAGGGAGTCGCGCTGCGAGCGGACCTCGTAGCAGTTGCCCGGGCCGCCGTTCCGGTAGACGAGCTGCCCGGCGGAGGCGGGGGTCGCGACGGCGACGGCCCCTCCGAGGGCGAGGACGATCGCGGCGAGCGTGGCCGTGAGACGACGGTGCATGGTGTTCTCCTTCGAACGGGCGATCGGAGGCGACGGCGGCCGCCCCTCTGCCAGCACCCTGGACCCGGCCCCGCCGAGCCCGGTCGTGAGCTTTCGTCCCGGGGATCACCCCGCCTGGAGGGTGGAGGGAGAGCGAGCACTCCTCACTAGCGTCGAGGCGCGTGCAGCCGTGCGCCCCTTCGACGCAGAGGACTCGCCATGCCTTCACGACTCCTCGACCGGCCGCGACTCGCCCTCGCCCTCGCGGCCCTGTGCCTCGGAGTGCTCGCGGCGACGCCCCCGCAGGCGGTCGCCGCCCTCGCACCGGCGTCCGCGACTCCGACCGCCTCGTCCGTCGGCGAGGCCGTCACGGCTGCGCCCGCCGACGCCCCGGGCTGGACCACGCTCCTGCGCGACGACTTCACCGGGCCGGCTGGCGCGCCGGTCGGGAGCCAGTGGGAGCACGAGGTCGGCACCTGGGGCACCGGGGCGGTCGACCGGACGACCGCGTCGACGGCGAACGTCTTCCTCACGGGCGGCGGCGCTCTGGGCATCCGCGCCCTCCGCGACTCCGCCGGAGCCTGGACGTCCGGGCGGATCGTCACCGCCGACAAGTCGTTCTCGGCACCGGCGGGCGGCCGACTGCTGATGACCGCCTCGATCCAGCTGCCGGACGTCTCGCAGGCCACCGGCTACTGGCCCGCTTTCTGGGCTCTCGGGCGGGACGCGAACGCCGTCATCGACTGGCCCGCGACCGGCGAGTTCGACATGCTCGAGGCCGTCAACGGCACCGCCCAGGTGATCCAGACGCTGCACTGCGGAGTACCGGACGGCGGCCCCTGCGACGAGCCCGCCGGCCGGACGAGCGGGATGCTGGACTGCGCGTCCTGCGTGACCGGGTTCCACCGCTACTCCGCCCTGCTCGACCGGACCGTGCCCGGCGACGAGCGCGTGGATTTCCTCGTCGACGGCGTCACCCGGCACGTGGTGCGGGAGTCGGAGGTGGGGACGGCCGCGTGGCAGGCCGCGGTCCCGAACGACGTGCTGCTGATCCTGAACCTCGCCATCGGGGGCGGGCTGCCGAACGGCGTGTGCGGATGCGACAGCGCGGCCGCCCCGAAGAGCTCCGGCGGGACGATGCTCGTCGACCACGTCGCGGTCTACCGGTCCGACGCGGCGCCGGCTCCGGTCGTCGTCGGGACCGCCGCGGTGGGCGCGACCCTGTCCTCCTCCGCCGGCCGGACGGGACCGCTCGTGCACCGCTGGGCGGCGGGAGGCGTCGACATCGCGGGAGTGACGGGTCCGGATCTCGTGGTCCCCTCCTCCGCGGTCGGCAAGCGGGTGACCGTGACGGTGAGCGCCGCCGACGGCTCCGGCCCGACGACCTCGCAGCCGACCGCACCGGTCGCCGCCGGCACCCTCGGCGCCGCGACGCCGACCGTCACGGGCACGGCCCGGGTCGGAGCGGTGCTCACGGCAGCCCCGGGTCCGTGGACGCCGACCCCCGTCAACCTCACCTACCGGTGGAAGGCGGACGGCGCGGCCATCGCGGGAGCGACGTCGCCGCGGTTCACGCTCACGAAGGCTCAGGCGGGGAAGCGGATCACACTGACCGTCACCGGCACGAAGACCGGGTACACCACTGCGAGCCGGACCTCCGCAGCGACGGCGGTCGTGGGACGGTGACGGGCGCGGGCTGTCCCCCGCCCGCCACCGTGTCTCAGACCTCGCGCTTGCGGCGAGGAGCGATGCGCAGGACGGCGGTCCCCGCAGCGATGAGGGCGAAGGCCGCGAGGGCCAGCCAGACCGAGTCGAACCCGGTCATGGCGAGCGTTCCGGCACCGACTCCGGCTCCGGCGGCTGTTCCGATGTGGTTGTACATGTCTCTCTCTCTGTTTCACCAGTCGCGCCGACGGCGTGTCAGCGCATCCAGGTAGGCCTTGGTGTGCACGACCTGCAGGAACAGGTCGACGACGAGCTCGTACATCGACGCGGCGGCGAGCATGTACCGCCAGCCGCGGTCGCGGACCGTCACGATCCGCTCGACGACGAAGATCGCGGTGACGGCCAGCCAGAACGGCTGGAGGCTCAGCTCGCCCCACCCGACCGCGTAGACGATCGTGGCCAGGTAGACGTACGTGATGATGCAGCCGAGCATCGTGAGCAGCTGGCGCCCCCAGTAGGGAGCCGTGACCCGCGTGAAGCCGTACTGCACGCAGTTCTCGACCGCTCCGCGCTTCCAGCGCAGGCGCTGACGCCACAGGTCGCCCCAGGTCGGCATGACCTCGGTGACGAGGGTGCAGCCGGCGGGGCTCAGCACGTCGTAGCCGAGGTGGCGGATCGCGAACGTGAGCTCGTTGTCCTCGGTGAGGACCGTGGTGTCGTAGATGCCGCCGATGCCGTCTCCGGAGGGGAGGGAGCCGGCCAGGCGGGCCGCGCTGATGCGGCGCATCACGGCGACCTGGAGCACGGCCGCGGTGCCCGTGACGACGAGGCACTTCCCGTTCAGCCGGCGCACGTCGCGGGCGTAGCGCGCGTACTCGTTGCGCTGGAGGTGGCCGACGAAGCCGCCGCCCTCGCCGCCGCGGAACACTCCTCCGACCGCGCCGATGCCGCCGTGCAGCCTGCCGCGGGCGATCTCGAGGAACCCGGGGTCGAGCGCGGAGTCGGCGTCCTGCACGAGCACCAGGTCGTCGTCCTGCAGCCCCGGGAGGACCTCGGCGAGGAACTGGTTGAGGCCGCCCGCCTTCTTGTGGCTGTTCCCGACGGTGACGAACACCTCGGCGCCGTGCGCGAGAGCGATCTCGACCGTGGCGTCGGTGCAGTTGTCGGCGATGACGACGATCCGGTCCGGCGGCCAGGTCTGCCGGCGCAGGCCCTCGATCGCCGCGGCGATCCCGGCCTCCTCGTTGTGGGCGGGGAGGGCGGCGACCAGGTCGCCGATGCGCGACGAAGCGCGGCGGCCGCTGCGGGGGCGCGTGCCGCGGATCGGAGTGGATGCCGGAGGGAGTCGGTCGGCGTCGACGGCGGGGAGCACGGTGCGCTCGAGGACCGCGGCGGGGGCCGGCGGACGCTCGAGCAGCGCCGTCGGCGCGGCCGGACGCTCCAGGAGCGCGGTCGCGGCGGACGGACGCTCCGGGACGGCAGTCGCGGCGGCCGGATACTCCAGGACAGCGGCCGTCGCGGCCGGAAGCGCGGTCGGCGCAGCCCGACACTCCAGGACAGCGGCCGGCACGACCGGTCGCTCGACCACCGCGGACGGGGCGGCCGGACGCTCCAGCACCGCGGTCGGGGCGGCGGGAACCGTCACCGCTCCGGCAGGCGTCGCGGACGCGAGGCGGCGCGGAGCGGAGACCCGCTCGCGCCCGGAGCGGGCGGCACGGCGTCCCGAGAGCGGGCGCGAGGCCGTCTCGTCGTGCGCCTCCCAGGTCGCCCGGCGACGGGGAGCCGTCGGCTCGTCCGCGCCGTGGCCGGGCTGTGTCTTCATGACTGTTCCTCTCCGCGGCCGGGGGCCGATGTGCGCTGATGAGCGCCCGCGCGGAACGGAGGTCGTCGCCGGGGAGGGCGCGACCCGAGTGAGGAACGGCGTCCGACGGGGGGATCGGAGCAGGGCCTGACAGAGGACAGCATCGGGGGGTGCTGCGATCAACCTAGGGGCACGGAGATGATGGAAGCAAGTGAATTTTGTCACCCTAAAGGGGCCACGCAAGGTCCTTGCGACTTCTTCGTCTTCGTCGTATCAGGTCAGTCGGCTCGCCGAGCCTCCTCCACACCCGGCGCACCCCTCTCCGCTCGGCCCCGCGGCGGGCTCTTCGGGGGTCGGCGGCGCTCTTGTGCGCCGAGCCGCCGGGGTCCACCATCGAGCGACGGCCCCCGCCCGGGGCGGCCGCACCCGACGGGTCAGGGGCGCCATGCGGTCGCGAGGTCTGCTCTTCTGCCTGATCCCGCCGATCCTCTGGGGCGGCATGCTGCCGGTCGCGGACAGCATCGCGGCGACGGTCGACTCCTTCTTCATGACCCTCATCCGCTACACCGCCGCCGCGGTCGTCCTCGCCCTTCTGCTCGCCCGGGCGGAGGGGCTCCGCGCCTTCCGGCTCGACGGCCGCGGGTGGCGGCTGGCGCTGCTCGGCGCCTCCGGATTCGCCGGCTTCGGCCTGCTCGCCTTCACGGCTCTGCGGTTCACCTCGGCCCCGAACGTCAGCCTGATGATGGGGATGATGCCCGCGATCGGCGCGGTGCTCGCGAGCATCGGCGCGCGTCGCCTGCCGCCGGCCGCCACCGTCGGCTGCATCCTGCTCGCGCTCGCCGGAGTCGCACTCGTCGTCACCCGCGGCGACGTCGCCCTCCTCCTCGACGGCGAGCTGGGGTTCGGCGAGCTGCTCGCCCTGCTCGGCGCGATCTGCTGGGTCGTCTACACGCGTGGAGCAGCGGCGTTCCCCGGCTGGTCGGCGCTGCGGTACTCGACGCTCACCACCGCGCTCGGCTGCCCCTCGATCGCCGTCGCGGTCGCCGTGGCGACGGCCACCGGCTCCGCGCACCCGCCGACCGGGGCCGAGGTGCTCGCGGCCTGGCCGCAGCTGGCCTACCTGATCCTCCTGGCCGGCGTCGTCGCCGTGCTGCTGTGGAACGCCGGCATCAAGCTGCTCGGCGCCCTCAACGGCACGCTCTTCCAGAACCTCGTCCCGGTCACGACCTTCGCGATCAGCATGGCGGGCGGCTACCGGCCGGGGCCCGTCGCCCTGCTCGGCGCGGCCATCGTCGTGACGGCGCTGCTGCTCAACAACTGGGCGACGCGGCGCGCGGCCGCGGTCGCCGCGCGTCCCGCGGCGGTGCCGGCTCCGGTGCGCTGAGCGCACCGCGGGAGCCTCCCGCTCGGGGCGGTCACTGGTCGGAGTTGCCGGCCCAGCGGACGGAGCCCTGCGCCTCCTCCTTGCTGATCGGGGACACTTGCGGCAGTGCGAGCACTCGAGCAGGTAGCGGGTCGAGACGGTCAGGACGGGGACGAAGAAGAGCGAGAGGCGCGTCCGGCGGCGGAGGATCCGCTGCTCGTCGCGCTGCCCGCAGACGCGGCAGACGAAGACGAGCGTCCGGAGGAGGTCCTCGACGGCTCGGGTCCCGAAGATGAGGAGCGTGCGTCCGAGCGTAGGGAGCAGGGCGCGCTCGGCGGAGGGGGTTGCCGGGGCGCCGTCGCCGCGTAGCGCCGGGCGCAGACGACCACGGCGAGCGCCGTCTCGAGCAGGTCGCCTCCGTAGAACAGCAGGAGCGCCGCCTGGCGTCCGGTCTCGTCCGGCGCCTCCACGTAGAGCACGGTCGCGAGCAGCGCGTGCGCGGCGATGCCCGCTCCGAGCACGCCCAGGCGCAGGCCGAACGGGGCGCGGTGCGGGTTCGGATCGACTCCGGCGAGAGCCGCCGTCAGCAGGCAGCCGCTGAGCAGGAAGTGCACGCCGAGTGCGAGGTGCAGCAGCGGATCCGCGTGTGCGGCGGCGAGCAGCCCGGTCGCGTGCACGAGCCAGAGGGAGCCCGTCGAGAGCAGGAGCGCCGTCACCGGGTGGGCGAGGAGACGGGCCGGGCGGCTCCGGAGCAGCCGCGAGAGCCGTCGGGCCGCGGTGACGTCGAGCGCCCGCAGGGCCAGGGTGACGGGGGCGGAGAGCACCAGGAGGAGCGGCGCGAGCATCCCGAGGACCAGGTGCGTCAGCATCGCCCCGCGCGGGTCCGCGTGCGACCACTCCGCGAGCGGACCCGTGAAGCAGAGCGCCGCGGTCGCGAGCCCGCCGAGGAGCAGGGCGGTGCGGTGCAGCGGCCACGGCCGTCCGCGCCGCCGCTCGAGTGCCGCGGCGCCCCCTCCAAGCGCCGCCGCCGCGGCCAGCGGGACCAGGAGCAGCAGGCCCGGGTCGAGCAGGGAGTGGTCGGCGTGCGGGGTCACGCCGTCGCGCGCCGTCGCCGAGGCAGGAGGAGGAGCCCCGCCGCGAGCAGCACCGCTCCCGAGGCGATCCAGGCGGAGTCGTAGAGCAGCAGGTCGACGTCGTAGCGGACCTGGTGCACGCGGAGCAGCTTGTGGTCGACGACTCCGTCCCACAGCTGGAACAGTCCCGCCCCCGTGAGCCCCGCGGCCCACGCCGTGCGCGGACGCAGAGCGGATCGGCGCCGGGCGTCGGCGAGCAGGAAGCCGCCGCCGACGAGCGCGAGGATCTCGGCCGCGTGCAGCAGCCCGTCCGAGAGAAGGCCGATCGCCGGAGTGGAGCGGTCGTAGAAGTGGTGCCAGGCGAGGATCTGGTGGAAGACGATCTCGTCAACGGCCGCCATGAGGCCGACTCCGATCAGGAAGGCGCCCTGGAACGCCCTGTCGCCGCGGAGTCCCCGTCCGCTCCGCCGCATCCGGTCCCCTCCCGATCGAGTGCCGGGGCCCCGGGATCCCGAGACCCCCGCGCCTCCTCCCGAGGCCCCGCCACCAGGGAAGCGGACGCCCGGATCGCGGCCTAGAGGGTTGACTCCTCGCGCCCGCGCCGGTCGTGCTGCCCCTCCGCTACGGGCTGGGCCGACGAGGCGCAACCCCGCGCGAGGGGCGCTCCCGTTCGGGAGAGTGGAGGCATGCAGCAGCTGACCTACGCCTCCAAGAGCTTCGTGACGACCGACGCCGTGACCGAGGCCCTCCTCGACCTGGTGACCGCGATCGACCGCCAGGAGCACTCCGAAGCGGTCACGGTCCCGGCGTTCACCGAGGACGGCGAGCTCATCGAGGCGAAGATGACGCTCGACGCGAGCAGCGAGCTCGTCGCCGTCCCCGTCGAGGTCTCCATCAAGGACGAGGAGTCGACCACCGGCGCCGTCGAGGCCGCCGTCGAGGACATCCGCTCCCGCATCAAGAGCAACCGCGCCACGATCGCGCGTCCCGTGATCGACGAGGACCCGGAGCCCTACAACTACGAGGAGTTCTGAGCCGCGCCTGCGGGCCTCAGCGCCGGTCCTCGCCCTGCGCCTCTTGACCGGCGGCGCCGCAGGGAGTCGGATGAGGGCGTGCGCGCGCTGGTCCCCGTCTCCGATCCGTGGTCCGTCGACGGGAGCGGGCGGACGGACGACGGGCCCGTCGACGACCTCGCCGTCCGCGCCGAGCGGGACGCCGGCTCTTACTCGGTCCGCACGCTGCGGCTGACCGGTGTCCGCCTCGGGCCGCGCGGCTCGGTGCACGGAGTGGTCACCGACCCGGTCGCGACGGCTGCGCTCGCGATCGGCTCGCTCCTCCTCTCGTCCATCCCCGCCGGCCTGCCCGGGGACCGGACGCGAGCGGCGATGGCGGCGGCGGAGGCGCGGGCCCAGGAGCTGGCCGCCGACCGGCCCGCGTGGGACGTGAGCGCCCTCCCCCTCGACGGGATCGACTACGCGCTCTTCACCCGGACCCTGCCCGAGGGCGCCGTCGCGCACGCCGACCTCGGCTGGGCCGTCGTCGCGCTGTGGAGCACAGGCCCGCTCCCCCGGGGTCCCTTCCACCTGCTCGACATCCCCGACGAGCCCGTCCCGCGCTGAGTCGCCCGGATCGGCTCGCGACACACCACAGCGGGGAGCCGATCCGGGCGACTCAGCGAACGGGTCAGCGCACTCAGCGCGGGGTCACGCGCCCGCGACCGTGGAGCCGCGCACCAGCAGCTCGGTCGGCAGCAGCGTCACGCGCTGCACCTCCTCGCCGGCCAGGAGTCGCACCAGCACGTCCGCCATCGCCTCGCCGAGGCCCGTGGAGGGCTGGCGCACCGTGGTGAGGCGCGGCTCGCTCGCCTCGGCGAAGTAGTCGCCGTCGAATCCCGCGAGCGCGATGTCGCCCGGCACCGTGAGGCCGCGCTCGCGCAGCGCCGTCAGGGCACCCGCCGCCATCTGGTCGTTGGAGGCGAAGACCGCGTCGATCGGCCGGCCGGAGTCGAGCAGGCGGCGCATCGCGGTCGCGCCGTCCTCGGGCGAGTAGTCGCCGTACTCGACGAGCGAGTCGTCGAGGCCCGCGGCGGTGACGGCCGAGCGCCAGCCGGACAGGCGGTCGATCGCGGCAGGCATGTCCTGGCGGCTCGCGATCATCGCGGGGGCCGTGCGGCCGAGGCCCAGGAGGTGCTCGGTGACCGTGCGCGCCGCTCCGGTGTTGTCGACGTCGACGAAGTAGCTGCCGCCCTCCTCCGTCAGCGGCCGCCCGCCGAAGACCACGGGGAGGGAGGCGCCGAGCTGCGCGTAGGAGTGGTCGCCGCTGTGGTGCGAGACGACGAGCGCGCCGTCGACGTTGCCGCCGAGCAGGTAGCGCCGCGTCTTCTCGGGCGCCGCCTCCGACGCGATCACGATGGTGAGCGTGTACTCGGTGCCGGCGAAGGCCATCGCGGCCCCCTGCACGACCGAGGCGAGGAACGGATCCGCGAACACCTTCGCCGCCGACTCCGGCACCACGAGCGCGACGGTCTGCGTGCGGCGGCTGGCGAGGGAGCGCGCGGCGCGGTTGGGCACGTAGCCGAGCTGCTCGATCGCGGCGAGCACGGCCGTCCGGGCGCCGTCCTTCACGCGCGGGGAGTCGTTGACGACCCGGCTGACCGTGGCGCGGGAGACTCCGGCCAGCGCGGCGACGGCTTCGAGGGTCGGGGCGGCCGAGGCGGTGTCGTGGGTCATGCAGGCCTTCCTCGCGGGTGCCTCCGAGGCTAGCCGAGCGCCGGAGGAGCGGGCTCGTGCGGGGCGTCCGCGGCGTGAAGGGGCGCGGATCGCGGCCATTCGGGGGTGATGCGGGGCGGCGGACCGGGCCGGCGGAGTGAGTCCGCGGCCTGCGAGGGCGCGGATCGAGGCCGTTCGGGGTGGCGCGGGGACCGGAGCATCGGTAGCGCCCCCGGCGATCAACGGCGCGACCAGCGCGCGGCGATCGATCGCGCACTGCCGGCGGCAGGCAGCCTCGCGCCGGTCAGCGCCCGCGACGGAAGCGCGCGAGGAGTCTCCGGAGCCGCTCGGCCTGCCGGTCGGTGAAGTCGTTCGACAGCCGGAACGCCTCGTTCGTCGGGTCCGCCCCGTTCGCGACATCGCGGATCGCGCGCAGCGCCTGCTCCGACGGCGTCGGCCCGTCCCCCGGACGCGGCTCCGACGGCCCGCTCGAGGGGTCCTCGTCGCGCCGGTCCTTCGGCTCCATGTCGCCTCCTCCGCGCCAGCCTAGGCGGCGGCAGGTCGGGCCAGGAGGCCCGAACGGGGGCGTGATCGGCGGGATCCTGCGCGGCAGTGGTCGGGATGCTCCGAGCACGACGACCGTCCGGGTCGCGAACCCGCCGGCCGCTCAGTCCACGGCCTTATCTTTCCCCGCAGCCCCCGACCCCCGGACCCGGGGCACCACGGCCCCGGGCCCGAGGCCCCCGTCCCGCGGTCCGATGTCCCCCGACCCGGTCCCGCGGGAGTCTTCGGGCGTCAGCCCTTCACCGCTCCGCTCATGATGCCCGCGATGAGCTGGCGTCCGGCGAGCAGGAACAGCACCAGCAGCGGGATCACCGAGAGCACGGCGCCGGCCAGCACGATCGAGTAGTCGACGTAGTAGCCCGACTGCAGCTGCGCGAGCGCGGTCTGCAGGGTCGGGTTCGTGGGGCTGAGGACGATCAGCGGCCAGAGGAAGTCGGTCCACGCCATCATGAACGTGAAGAGCCCGAGGATCGCCATCGCCGGTCGCGCCGCCGGGACGGCGACGGTGAGGAACGTCCGGAACTGGTTCGCTCCGTCCACGCGCGCCGCCTCGATCAGCTCGTCCGGGATCACGTCGACCAGGTACTGCCGCATGAAGAACACGCCGAACGCGGTGACCAGCGTCGGCACGATCACGGCGCCGAGCGAGCCGGTCCAGCCGAGCTGCCGCATCAGGATGAACAGCGGGATGATGCCCAGTTGCGTCGGGATCGCCATGGTCGCGACCACTCCGATCATCAGGCCGTCGCGCCCGCGGAACCGCAGCTTCGCGAACGCGTAGCCGGCGAGCGTCGAGAACGACACGACCGAGAGCGTGATGATCCCCGAGACGATGACGCTGTTCAGCAGCGCCGTCCAGAACGGGATCGCGGTCAGCACCTGCGAGGCGTTGGCGAGGAAGTTGCCGCCCGGGACGAGCGGCAGGGTCTCGCTGCGGGTCGCGTTCGAGCCGCTCGCCACGACGAACGACCACCACAGCGGGTAGGTCGAGCCGAGGATGAAGGCGCTCAGCAGCCCGTAGGTGAGGAAGCCGGGCCGGTCGACGCGGCCGGCGCGGGAGGCGCGGACGCGGCGCACCGGGAAGGCGGCGGAGGTGGCGGGGGCGGTCATCGCTCGCTCTCGTTCTGGCCGAGGCCGGTGGTGGTGAGCAGGGGGTCCGCGGCGGCGATCTCGTCGGCGGTCGCGGGGCGGGCGGAGCGGCGCTTCGAACGCTGCGAGATCCGGTTCTCGACGGAGGCGATCCGCCGCGAGATCGCGAAGTTCAGCAGGCCGATCAGCACGATCAGGAGGAACAGCAGCCACGCGATCGCGGCCGCCTCGCCGAAGTTCTGGCGGAAGAACGCCATCTCCCAGAGGTAGAGGACGGTGGTCTGGAACTGCCGGTCCGAGCCGCCGATGCCGCCCGCGTTCGACACGTCGAACAGGCGCGGCTCGGCGAAGATCTGCAGGCCGCCGATGGTGGCGGTGATGATCACGAAGATCAGGGTCGGCCGGATGCTGGGGATCGTGATCGAGCGGAAGCGGCGGAACGCGTTCGCCCCGTCGATCGCGGCCGACTCGTGCAGCTCGCGCGGCACGGCCTGCATGGCGGCGAGGAGGATGAGGGCGTTGTAGCCGGTCCAGCGCCAGTTGACCATCGTCGCGATCGCGACGTGGCTGGCGAGGCGGTCGTTCGTCCACTCGATCGGGCTGATGCCCACGAGGCCGATCAGATTGTTGATCAGGCCCTCCTGGTCGCTGAAGACGCTCGAGAAGATCAGCGCGACCGCGACCGGCGAGACGATGTACGGCAGCAGGACGCTCATCCGCCAGAAGGTGCTGGCCCGCAGCGCCTGGTCGAGGGCGGCCGCGAGCAGCAGCGCGACGGCGAGCTGCGGGATCGTGGAGAGCAGGAAGATGCTCAGCGTGTTGACGATCGAGTTCCAGAAGAAGCGGTCGCCGAGCACGGCCGCGAAGTTCGCGAACCCGACGAAGTCGCCCTGGCCCTGCAGCAGCTGCCAGTCGTAGAGCGACACGACGAGCGTGTAGACCAGCGGGAACGCTCCGGTGAGCGCGAAGAGCAGGAAGAACGGCGAGATGTAGAGGTAGGGCGAGGCCTTCACGTCGAAGCGGCTCGCGCGCTGGCGGAAGGTCAGCGGGAGTCGGGGCGCCGGGCGCCGCTTCCCCGCGGGGGGCGTCGCCGTGGCCGGCGGGGTGAGTGTGCTCGTCATGGCGCTCTCTTCGAGGTCGAGTCGGAGTCGGAGGGGATGCGGCGGGGCCGGAGTCTCTCGTGCGGCGGGGCCGACCGGGAGGAGTCGCGGGCGGCGGGGCCGGAGAGGTCTCGGTCCGGCGGGCGGCAGCGTTTCTCCCGTGCGGCGAGGTGGCCCGGGATGCGGGCGGCCCGGCCGCACGGGGACCGGGAGGTCCGGTGGCGGCCGGACCTCCCGTGTCGGTTGGGCGTCGGCTCGGAGGGGTCAGCCCCCGGGCGTCGGCCCGACCGGATCAGTCGACGAGCTCACCGAGGAGCTGAAGCGCCTCGTTCCAGCCCTCCTTGCCGTCGATCTCGCCGCGGTCGACCTTCTGCAGGACCGGTCCGAAGACGTTCTCCTGGATCAGCGAGTCGTCCGGGCCCTTGTACTGGGCGACGACGCCCTCGGCGCGCTGCGCGAGGATCGCGCCGGTCGGGGAGTCGTTCATGCCGGGGTCGGGAGCGGCCGCTGAGGCGAGCTCCTTCTGCGCGTCGAGGGTGCTCGGGAACGGTCCGGCCGCCTCGAACGCCTTCAGCTGCTGCTCCGGCTCACTGAGCCACGACGCCAGCGCGGCGGCCTCGACGGGGTGCTTCGACTGGGTCGGAACCGAGAGGAACGAGCCGCCCCAGTTGGCGGGGCCGCCGGGGAAGACGTCGGCGAAGTCCCAGCCGGTGGCCTCGGCGTTCCCGCCGCCGGCCTCGACGTTGCTCTTCAGCGTGCCGAACATCCAGCCCGGGCAGACGAAGGTGGCGAAGGTCTGGTCGGTGAACGACTTGCCCTTGTTCCAGTCCCACGCCTTCTGCGCGGCCGAGAGTCCGGAGGCGGTGGCGTCGGTCAGCTGGCCCCAGCGCTCCTCGAGCTCCGGGTTGCCCTCGACGTTCAGCTCGCCGTCGGAGGTGTAGTACCCCTCGGGCAGCTGGTTGACCATGGCGTTCCAGACGAATCCGGAGTGGTCGAACCACGCCTTGCCGGTCGCGTCGTGGTACTTCTGGCCGGCGGCGAAGTAGTCGTCCCAGGTCGCGTCCGGTCCGCCGAGCATCTCGGCGACGGCGGCGCGGTCGGTGGGCATGCCGGCGGCCTCGAAGGCGGCCGTGTTGTAGCAGAGGCCCTCGGGTCCGATGTCGGTGCCGTAGCCGATGACGCGTCCCTCGGGGTCGGTCGCCTGCTCGTACTTCCAGTCGACCCAGTCGGCCTTGCGGTCCTCGATGCCGTGGTCGCGCAGGTCGACGAACTGGTCCGAGACCTCCATGACGGAGCCGAGCCAGCCCTCCTCGATGGCGACGACGTCGGCGAGTCCGGAGCCGGCGGCGAGCTTGGTGAACGCGTCGGTCCGCGCGTTGCCGCCGGTGTCGATGTTGTTCGGGACGATGGTGATCCCCGGGTTGGCGTCCTCGTACTCGCCGTAGAGCTCGTCGAAGCCCATGGCGTTGAACGTGGTGACGGTCAGCTCGATCTCGCCGCCCTCGGAGGCGTCGGATCCCGACGAGCATCCGGTGACGATCAGGGCGAGGGCCGAGGCGCCGGCGATCGCCGCGGCGATCCTGGTGCGTCGTGAATAGGGCACGGTCACTCCTTCGTGATGGTGGTGGGGCACCCCTGCGAGCGCTCTCACGCGTGCTGTTCCGCGAATGTGAGAGCGCTCTCACGAGGTGTGCGGCGAGCTTACGCACGCCCCCTCGGAGAGGTCAAGCGTTTTCGAGAGAGCGCTCTCATCGATTTGATGGTCCGCGCCCAGCCGCGCGCCTCCCCGCCGCCCTCGCCCCGCGAGAACGCAGAAGTCGCGGTACTCGAACGCGAGTACCGCGACTTCCGACTCACCGCCCTCTGCCGATCGAGTAGCGGTTACTCGATCAGCAGGGCCGCCCTCAGCCCACCAGCATCGCGAAGCCCTGCGCGGGCAGCTGAACGGAGACGGCTCCGGACGGCGACGTCTCGCTCACGAGCGCGCCGTCCTGCGAGTAGACGCGCAGGGTGCCGGAGCCGCCCGAGACGCCGATCGCCGTGGTGCGCATCCCGTCGGTGGAGTTGCGGATCAGCTCGGTGCGGCCGCCCTCTCCTCCGACCACGAGGCGCGTCACCAGCGGGCGCACCAGCAGCGCGTCGAGGCGCGTCTGCCCACTCAGCGGGCGGACCTGGACACTCGTCGAGCCGGCCGGCACGGTGCGGCGGAGCTTCTCCGGGAGCAGCGCGCCCGACGCCTCCGTGACCCCCTGCGACCCGACGGTCGAGCGGAGCAGGTCGAGCGGGCGCGTGCCCGACGTCCAGACGCTCAGCGGCGTGCGCTCCGTACCGCGCTGCGGCTGGTCGATGACGGCCTCCACCACGCGGTCCTGCGTGGACGGGCCGATCGGGATCGAGACCGCGCGGCGCGGGTCGGTCAGCGAGAGGTACGAGCCGCTCCAGCCGGCCTCCCCCGTCCAGGACGACTCGGGCGTGACGACGGTGCCGCCGCGCGCGCTCTCGGCCTCGACCAGCGTCAGCCCGTCGCGCGAGCGCTCGGTGGCGACGGAGCGGGCGCGGTCGGCGACGTCCGGGTGCTCGTCGAGCGCCAGCATCGCCAGCAGGCCGTGGATCGTGCTCTCGGCGCCGCTGTTGCGGTTGACGGATCCGTCGGCCTGGACGCCGTCGAAGACGACTCCGGTGGCCGGGTCGTAGACCGGGCCGAGGCTGCGGTTCAGGCCGAAGAACCAGGCGCCCTGCACGGCCGCGAGGTCAGTGAAGGCGCCGGAGCCGGTGGCGTCGGCCAGGGCGAGCGAGTTCTGCAGGCGGGAGTCGGCTCCGTAGGCGATCTGCACGCGGTCGGTCGGAGTCGGGTTCCAGCCGTTGTCCGGGCCGCCGGCGGTGAGCAGCTCCGGAGCGAAGCGGGCTCCGTCGACGATCGCGGGCTCGAGGAGGGAGGAGTCGTCGAGCGCCGCGGACGACGCGGCGAGTCCGCCGGCCATCTGCGACGACCAGGAGTGCCAGAGCGTGCGCGACTTCGTCCACGGGAGGATCGCGCCGTACGGCCAGGCGGTGGTGTCCGCCTCCGTCGTCGTGGTGCGGGCGTAGGCGGCGACGCCCTCGGCGAGCTCGGCCGTGCTCGAGCGCACCGCGGAGTCGTCGGGGGCGGCCTCGAGGTAGGCGGACAGGCCGAGCAGCGCCTCCGAGGTGGCGTCGGCGCCGTCGACGATCAACCAGGCCGGCACCTGCACGCCGTCGGCCTGCGCGTACTCGCCGTAGCGCGTGAGCACCTCGCGGTCGACCGCCGCGACGCCGAGCCGCAGCCGCTCCTGCAGGAAGGCGGCGAACTCCGGATCCGTGTCGCGGAACGCCGCGTAGCCCTCGCCGAGCGCCCAGAGGGTGCGGGCGAGCCAGTAGCTGTCCTCGGAGTCGCTCGGATCCGGCAGCTCGACCGGCTCGGCGCTCGCGTTGAGCTCCCCGTCGGTCTGCATCCAGAGCACCACGTTCCCGGCGTCGTCGCCCTCGGTGGTCTGGAAGTAGGCGAGAGCGCGGAGCGTCTCGAAAGCCTTCTCGCGGCTCTCGGTCGAGCCGGTCTGCTGCCAGTGGCGGAGGTAGACGACGGCGGCGCGCGAGATGTCGTCGGTGTTGAAAGCACCCTGCTCGTAGTCGCCGGTCGCCGGATCGAGGCGGCCGCCGCCCACGCGCTCGAAGGCGCCGCCGTCGCGGGCGTCGGCGTAGGTCCACGGCATCACCAGGGTCGGCTCCTCGTCGAGCCGGTAGGTGGTGTGGCCGGGCTCGGGCACCGGAGTGGCGGTGTCGAGGAGGAAGTCGAGGTGCGCCGTGTTCGTCAGCGGCTCGGCCGCCTGCGCGGGGGTCGCGCCGAGGGCGAGGCCCCCGACGGTGAGGGCGGCGGCGGCCAGGACGGCCGCCGATCGTGTGAGCGTGTTCGTCATCGAACTCTCCTTGGGTGGGGTGCGGGGGGCGGATCTCGATAGGCCCGCGATGCGGGCTGCTCGATCAGCGGGAGGCGCCGACGGACTCGATCAGCGGCGTCAGCCGTCCGTGCGGACGAGGCGGGCCGCGCCGATCTTCGAGTCGGCCATGCCGTAGAAGACGTAGTGCTGCCCGTCGATCTCCTCGATCGCCGTCGGGAAGACGACGTTCGGGACGATCCCGCTGCGCTCCTCCTCCGTCTCGGCCTCGAGCAGCGGCTCGGCGGTGCGCGCGATCACCCGTGACGGGTCGTCGCCGTCGAGGAGGATCGCTCCGGCCGAGTAGTTCACGTGCTGCTGCTGCGCGAAGGCGCTGTCGATCACTCCGGTCACCCCGTGGTGGATGAGCAGCCACCCCTCGGGCACGCGCAGCGGCGCGGGTCCGCCGCCGACCTTCAGCTCCTCGAACGGGAACTCCGGCCCCGCGAGGAACCGGTGCCGCGTCCAGCGCGTGAGGCTCGCCAGGTCGCGGTCGACCTCGTCCACCGGCACGTAGCTGATCCAGATGCTCTGCCGCGGGTCCTCGATCCCGGCCGGGAGGCGCACGCCCTCGCCCGGCCGCGTCTCGCCGAGGTCCCACATCGGCCGGTGCAGCACCGCGAACGAGCGGGTGCCGTCCGGGGCGGCGACGATCTCGGGGAAGAACACGCAGTCCTTGTTGTGGAACAGGCCCAGGTCGATGTCGAGCGCGTCGTCGTAGGCGAAGGTCACCGGGCCCAGGCGCCGCCAGTCGCGGAGGTCCTCGGACACGGCGAGCGCCGTCCGGGGCCCGAGCGGCCCATAGGCGACGTACGTCATCACGTGCAGGCCGAGCGCCTCGATGAAGGTGATCCGCGGATCCTCGACGCCGGCGTTGTGCGCGCCGCGCTCGAAGCCGCGGTCGGGCGCGAGCACGACGCCCTCGCGCTCGACTCCGACGGGCACGCCGCCCTCGACGACCACGCGGGCCAGGCCCACGCGGGAGACGTTGCCGGCGGCGACCATCCGGGGCAGGAGGTACAGCTCGCCGTCGGGTCCGCGGCCGCTGCCGGGGTTGAGCACCCCCTCGGCTTCGAGCTCGTCGCCCGGGGCGGGCTCCATCACGACGCCGACGCGCTCGAGACGGTAGGGGACAGTGGTGAGGGTGGGAGACATGGTCAGCCTTTCACTCCGGATCCGAGATCGGTCGAGACGAAGTAGCGCTGGAACACGATGAACAGCACCACGACGGGCGCGGCGAGCACGACGGCTCCCGCGAGGATCGCCCCGAACGGGTTGTCGGTCGACGACGCCACGTTCGAGATGTAGTTGGCCAGGGACACGGCGAGCGGCTGCAGCGACGCGTCCTTGGTGATGAGGAACGGCCAGAGGAACTCGTTCCAGGGGCCGATGAAGGTCAGCAGCACGGCGGTCACCAGCGCGGGCCGCACCAGCGGGAGCGCGATGGTCCACAGCAGCTTCAGCTCGCCGGCGCCGTCGATCCGGGCCGCCTCGAACAGCTCCTTGGGGAGCTGCAAAAAGTACTGCCGGAAGATGATCACCGCCGTCGAGTTGATGGCGAACGGCAGGATCATCCCGAGGTGGCTGTCCGCGAGGCCGTAGTCGCGCGCGATCAGCACGTAGAGCGGGATCTGCAGCAGCTGGAACGGGATGACCTGCACCAGCAGGGCCAGCGCGAACACCGCGTTGCGCCCCCGCCACTGCAGCATCGCGAGCGCGTAGCCGGCGAGGACGCCGAAGATCACCGTGCACAGCAGCACGCCGCCGGTGAAGATCCCGGAGTTGACCAGGCCGGTGAGGAGGCTGATCCGCTCGTTCACGTTGACGTAGTTGTCGAGCGTGAGGTTGCCCGGCTCCGGGATCGCTCCCGCCAACGTGGGGTCCGGATCCGTCTGCAGGGAGCCGACGATCATGTAGTAGAAGGGGAAGAGGAAGACGATCGCGCCGATCGCGAGCACGACTCCGCGCAGGATCACGGCTCCGCGGCTGGAGCCGACGGGGCGCCTCCGCGGTGACTTCTCGGGGGCGACGGCGGCGGGCACGGCCGAGGCGGCGCCTCCGGCACTGGACAGGGTGCTCATGAGTTCCTCTCCCCCGCGAAGCGGTTCTGCAGATAGGCGATGACCAGCACCAGCAGCACCAGGACCACGCCGATGGCCGAGGCCACGTCGGGCTGCCCCTGCTGGATCCCGAGCTGGTACATCAGCAGCACGGGCGAGGCGGACGCGCCGTTGGGGCCGCCTCCGCCGGTGAGGAGGTAGGGCTCGGTGAAGAGGTTGGCCCCGGTGACGGTCGACACCAGCAGCACCAGGAGGGTCGCGGGCCGCACGCTCGGCACGGTCACCGACCAGAACTGGCGGATGCGTCCGGCGCCGTCGGTCGAGGCCGACTCGTAGAGCTCCTTCGGCACGTTCTGCAGCGCCGCCAGGTACAGCAGGATGTAGAACCCGAGCTGCTTCCAGGTGACGTAGAGCGCGATGATCGGCATCGCGAGCTGCTCGTTGATCAGCCACGACGGATTCGGCGCGAGCGGCCCGAGGAGGCTGTTGACCAGCCCGTTCCCGTTGAAGAGGAACAGCCAGACGCCGACGACCGCGACGCTCGCCGTGACGTAGGGCACGTAGAAGCTGACGCGGAGGAACGTCCGCAGGTGCACGACCTTGTCGAGCGCCGCGGCGAGCAGGAGCGAGAGCACCACCGTCAGCGGCACGTTGATCACCAGGAAGATCCCGATGTTGCCGAAGGAGCGGATGACCTGCGGGCTCGAGAACGCCGTGACGAAGTTGTCGAGGCCGACGAACGGCCGCTCCACCTGCACGCCCGGAGCCGCGAAGAAGAAGTCGTGGAACGCGATCCAGACCGAGTAGACGACCGGGAACGCGAAGACCGCGAGCACGAAGAGGAGGTAGGGGCTGCCGAACAGCAGCCCGAGGGGCTGGGGCCCGAGGACGCGGTGCAGGAGGCTCCGCTTCCCCGGCGCCCCGGCCGGCGCGGGCCGGCGGGTGAGGGTGGTCACGGCCGGGTCACTGCTGGCCGGCGAGCCCGGTGACGGTCTCGGCCGCTCCGTCGAGCGCCGACTTCACGTCGCCCTCGCCGAAGATGACCGTCTTGCCCCACGCATCGCGGATCGCCTGCAGCATCTGCACCGTGTTCGGTCCCGACGGCACCTCGATGGTGCGGCTCGCCTGGTCGCCGAAGCGCTGGTAGGCGGGGTTCGCCTCGAAGTAGTCCGCGTAGGTGGTCTGCAGATCGGTGCGCAGCGGCATCTGGCCGGTGGTCTCGAGCAGCGAGCGGTCCTGCTCCTCGCTGGTCGCGAACTTCAGCACCTCCCAGGCCGTGCCCTTGTTGGCGCAGGCGGAGTAGAGGCCGACGTTCTTCGCGTCGCTGAAGGTCCAGGTGTCCTCGGCGGGCGTGCCGTCGGGGGTGGGCACCGAGACGGAGCCCCAGTTCAGGTCGTCGTAGACCGAGACCGCCCACGGGCCGACTATCGACATCGCGGCCTGGCCGTCGGCGAAGGCGTCGCCCTGGTACTGCTCGCGGCCGGCGAGGCCCTGGTCGTAGAGGCTCTTCCAGAAGTCGGCGACCTCGTAGCCCTCGTCGTCGGCGAAGGTGGCCTTGCCGTCCTCGACGAGGCTCGTCCCTCCGGTGGCCGCGGCGTAGAGCGGCATGAAGTCGAACTGGGTCTGGAAGAACTCGCTCGTGGGCGCGGGCTGGATCGCGGCGGGCGCGGCTCCCGACTCGACGAGCGTCTTCGACGTGGCGAGGAAGTCGTCGTAGGTCGACAGCGACGGGTTCTCGGGGTCGAGTCCCGCCTTCGCGAAGAGGTCCTTGTTGTAGAAGATGACGACCGGGTTGCTCTTCCACGGCATCTGGAAGTACTCGCCGTCGGCGTTCTGGTACTGCTCCGCGAGGTCGCCGCTGCGGGTCTCGATGTAGTCCGCGCCGCCGTCGAAGCTCGAGAGGTCGACGAGTCCGCCCTGGCGCTCGAACTGGCCGACCGCGCTCGGGGCCGTGTTGAAGACGAGGCACGGCGCGTTGCCGGCCGTGATCGCGGCTCCGATGACCTCCTCGCTGCTCTTGCCCGCGGGGATCTCCTGTCCGGTGATCTCCTCGTCCGGGTGGTCCGCGTTCCACGCGTCGACCATCGCCTTGCCCCACTGCACCTCCTGCTCGTTGTTCGAGTACCAGATGGTGATCGGTCCGGTGGCGGTGAGGTCGGTCGACGCTCCGCCGCCGCCGCTGCAGGCGGTGAGGGCGAGGGTCGCGAGGGAGGCGGTGGCGATCCCGGTCAGCCAGCGTCTCGTCGTCGAGGGTGCCATGGTGTTCTCCTTGTCCGGCGTGCGCGACGGTGCGCACGCGTCTTCAGTGGGTCGACGGCCGCGGAGGAGCGGTCGAGTGGCGCACCACGAGCCCGGCGGGCTCGAGGTCGACGTCGGGGGCGCTGCCGGACTCGATGAGGTCGAGCAGCGTGCGGGCGGCCTCCTCGCCCCAGCGCGCAGGGCGCGTGCGGGCCGAGGTCAGCGACGGGTAGACGTGGGCGGCGATCTCGGAGTCGTCGAAGCCCGTGATCGAAAGGTCGTCGGGGAGCCGGAGCCCGCGGGCGTGCGCGACGCCGAGTCCGGCGATGGCCATCGGGTCGTTGCCGAAGACGATCGCGGTGGGCGGGGTCGGGCTGTCGAGGAGGCGCTCCGTGGCTGC
Organism: Rathayibacter sp. AY1C7; assembly: GCF_002931865.1. Classification (NCBI taxonomy): domain Bacteria; kingdom Bacillati; phylum Actinomycetota; class Actinomycetes; order Micrococcales; family Microbacteriaceae; genus Rathayibacter; species Rathayibacter sp. AY1C7. The sequence goes on from NZ_PSWB01000007.1 coordinate 137,083, forward strand.
CGCGCCCTGCTCCGCGCTGAAGTCGGTGGCGACGAGCGCGGTGGGCTCGAGCCCCGCGTCGCTGCAGGCCCGCGTGAAGGCCTCGCGGCGGCGGGAGGAGTGGAGCAGGTGGTCCGGCCCCGCGACGTGGGCGATGCGGCGGTGGCCGAGCTCCGCCAGGTGCCGGACGGCGTCGGCGATGCCCGCGGAGTCGTCCATCACCACGGCGGGTGAGGAGGAGCCCTCGAGTCGCCCGAGCGTGACGGCCGGGATCTGCAGCTCGGCGAGCAGCGCCGGCCGGGAGTCGTCCTGCCGGAGGTCGGTGAGGAACACGCCGTCGACGCGGCGGTCGGCGGCCAGCGTGCGGTAGACGGCCTCCTCGGAGGCGCCCGGGTCGACGACGCTGAGCACCAGCACCCGGCCGCGCTCGGCGAGCACCCGCTCGACCCCCGAGATGAAGGAGGGGAAGAACGGGTCGGCCGCGATGACCGCCGGGTCGCGCGCCACGACGAGGCCCACCGCGAACGAGACGCTGGTGGAGAGGGAGCGGGCCGTGAGGCTGGGCCGGTAGCCGAGCTCGGCGGCCACGCGGAGGATCCGCTCGCGGGAGTCGGGCGAGACGCCCGGCCGGTCGTTGAGCGCGAACGAGACGAGCGCCTTGCTCACGCCGGCCTCGCGTGCGACGTCGAGGATCGTCGGTCTGCCCGCCATGGGAGCTCCTTCGCTCGTCGCCGCGTCTGAACCGGTTTTGTAAACCGGTTCAGAGCACCGTAGCAGGGTGGTGCGCGGAGGAGAAGAGGGAGGTGGATGGGGCGGTGCGCGTGCCACCTGGAGCCTGTTTCCCGCCTGTCCCCGGTGCTGGGACGTGCGGGCGTCGGCCGGTCGCTACGGTGTCGGACGCCTGTGCAGGGGCGCCCGGGATGGCCGCCGAGCGAGTGGCTCCAGGCCGCTCACGGAACCGTCGAGCGACGGAGTCTGAGAGCCCTCCGCGTCCCGGCTCCGGCTCGGCTGCCGGGTGCTGGAGTGTCCCGGTGCCCGGTGACCCCGCAGGCACTCCTCCGACCCGAGAGAGAGAACGATCATGGCCCGCCCCCACTCCGCCAGCCGCACCACGAGCGAGCAGCGCACCGAGCACGCCGAGCAGTACTCGGCCGGAGCGCGCTACGCGTCGGAGGCGTTCGGCACCTTCCTCCTGGTCGCCGGCGGCGTCGGCACCGCGGTCTTCGCCTCCGCCTTCCCCGACTCCGGCAACGCGCTCGGAGTCGGCTTCCTCGGCGTCGCGCTCGCCTTCGGCCTCACCGTGATGGCCGGCATCTACGCCGTCGGCCACATCTCCGGCGGCCACTTCAACCCCGCCGTCAGCATCGGTCTCGCCATCGCCGGCCGCACCGAGTGGAAGCACATCCCCGGCTACATCGTCAGCCAGATCCTCGGCGGACTCGTCGGAGCCGCAGTCGTCTTCCTCGTCGCCGCCGACGGCCCCGCCGGCTACCTCGCCGCCACCCGCGACTCCGGCTTCGCCTCCAACGGCTACGGCGCCGCCTCCCCCGGCGGCTTCGGACTCGGCGCGGTCCTCCTGACCGAGATCGTCCTGACCGCCGTGTTCGTCGCCGTCATCCTCTCCGTCACCGCCAAGAGCGAATACAAGGCCGTCGCGCCGCTCGCCATCGGCTTCACGCTGACCCTCGTCCACCTGATCAGCATCCCCGTGAGCAACACGTCGGTGAACCCGGCGCGATCGATCGCCGCCGCGGTGTTCGCAGGGCCGGATGCGCTGGGGCAAGTGTGGGCGTTCCTGCTGGCGCCGATCGTTGGTGCTGCGATCGCGGGGGTGGGGACGAAGGTGCTGAACCGGCGGAAGTAGGGGTTTGACGGGGCGCGCCACGATGGGCGCCCTCCCTCGCGCAAGGGCACAGTGATGCTCCCGACGCGCCTCAAAGGACGATCGGGGGACCTGCGCTCCTTTAGCTGGGTGGCGGTGTGAGTAGAGCGATCAAGACCGACCAGCTCCGCTGATGCGATACAGGAAGGCGCCGACTCGCCCCTCGGCTCACTCGAGGCGGATCGTCACCTCGGGGCGCTCGACTGCGACCTTGCTCACCGGTGTCACGACGCAGAACTTGCAGCTGTTGTTCCTGCGGCAACGGACGCGTCGAGCTGCAGCCGAGCGCAACGATCGAAAGAAAGTCGCCCGAGACCAAGCAACTGTGGTGCCGCTCCACCTCAGATACCCCTCGTGAACCCAAAGCGAGACACCCCACCACGAGACGCCTTCCTGACACTATCCTGCGCCCGGGATCCGACCAGCGCTCGGTTTCGCCTGCGAAGCGAACGCGTGTCGCAGGAAGCTAATGCATTTTGGAGCAACCGATAAGCGTACGGTCCGCCAGATAGTTGCGGTGCGCCCCGTCGACCGCTGGGCTGGCACACGATTCCGCAGTGAAGTCGAAGACGAACATCCACGTGATCTCGTAATCAGCCCGGGCTCGAGAGTGTTGGCCACTCTGGAGTCGATCTCAAAATCGAAGAGGCTGTCACTCACTTGCCCACCCTGCCGTGCCGCAGTTAAGCGAGTTATAGCGACGCATGGGACCAAGGAACCGCTGGCAGTAATGCCGCCAAGGCAGGGGTTCCGTACGTCACAAAGACAAGCGAAGCATCGTCGCTGTCATCCCAGGTCGCACGGTTGAAGGTCACCGGCAGCGGAGATATCGGTGATGGGGAGACGTACTCATCAGCGTCGCGTACCCCGCTGCCCTGGTTGAACGACACGGCTGGCAATGCTTCCGCCGGAAGCGTCAGCCAGTAGACCGTCGGACGAGTGGCGTCAGATTTTAAATTTCCTCGCGTGAGCTTATTAGCCGTGAGCACTCGCTCCAAAATTGTGGGTGTTATCGATCCCACGAGTACCGGAGGCGCTTTCACCCGGCCACCGATTACCGGATCCCCCATGTCGTCATTGCTTATGGGTTCGTTCTTGATGGTCTCGACTTGCTGACGAATATCGTCGATCTCAGAGTCCACAAGAGCAGGAGTTGCCCGCGGGTCCAGGGCAAGGCGTTCAATTGCCCTCTCGATGTTCGCGAGCACGGGGGTGGCATCGCCGACGATGTCGGTAAAGTCCCCGTAGTCTTCCGCGATCCCTTTGTAGACCTGCTCCTCGACCGTATCGGCGTAAAAGTAGTTGCTGATGCGGATGTCCTTATAGGAAGCGCCGATGCGATCAACGCGGCCGATCCGCTGCTCCACTCGCATCAGGTTCCATGGCATGTCGTAGTTGATGAGCCGTCCCGAGGTTTGCAAGTTCAGCCCCTCGCTCATGGAGTCTGTGCCGATGAGAATCTCGAGCTCGCCATTGCGGAACTTGGTTTTGATTTCCGATTTTGTGATTTCGGCCCACATCCCGGACTTAGCATCGTAGACTTCACCGCCCCTACCCGAGTAGCAGCCGAGCCGCCGATAACCGGCCGTGATGAGGCGTTCGCGCACATAGTCCATCGTGTCCGCGTACTGCGTGAAGACAACTACCGACGAGTACGTGTTCAGCGCCTCGGTAACGTCAGCAACGAGTTTGCTGGCCTTGCTGTCTTCGCCGGTTATGCTGTCAAGGTCTTGAAGGAACGACTTGAGTTCGACGATCTCGTCACGGAGCCGATCGGCCCTCGTGTCGAAAATCTCCGGCTCAAAGAGCGATCCTTCAATATCCACGTTATCGTCGTCGGTGAGTAATTCAGCGAGATTTTTACCATCTTGCAAGACGCTCAATCGACGACGAAGAGATCGTTTGATTGCCTCGAACGATGAGGTCAGGCGGCGGCGATAGATGGTCATAATGAACCCGAGTGCCTGATTACCCGCCGCGGAAATATACGCGTTGTAATGACGGCGGATGTACTCCTCGATGCGCTCGTACAGGCGCCGCTCGTTCGGCTCCAGCCGAATGAACTCATCTTCAACGTGACGATAAGGAATGACCACTTCGTCCGGAATAATCCCGGCCGCCTGGTATTCTCGCATTGTCTTCCGGGTGTTGCGGAAGACCCGATCCCGCATTGGGGTATGCCGACGTAGCCACTTGTCCATCCACTCGGAAGTCTCGCTCGGGAACTTGGCTTTCAGGTCCGCGCTCGGCGGATTCCCGGCCAGAGCTGTGACCACGTATGCACCCGTCCAGCCAAGCGCATCGTCGATCTGTTGTTCGAGTTCACTATCCCGCTCGGCTTGCTGGTCGGAGAAATAGTCTTCCAGCATCGCGCTCAGGAATTCCCAGTGACGGTGCATCGGGTCGATCGCCAGAAGCTTGAAGTAACGAATGAAGTCTTCCGCACTCACTCCCCACCGACCCTCGAGCCCGAGTAGCGAGATAAGGTCCCAGGCTTCATGTGGGTTCATCTGCATCGGCGTAGCTGTAGCGAGATACAGCGCGCGCCACATCTCTTTGCCTTGCATCTCTTGAAGGAGTGCCAGCAGCGAGTTCGGGGTGTCGGTCGGCTTGGAGCCGCGTCGGCGTGCGTGGTGGGCCTCGTCAACTAGGACAACATCCCATGGTCCGGCATCAAGGATCTGCCGGCGGCGGTCGCGGCGGCGAGCTAGATGCGATGACGCGAGCACGATGGGGAACGCCGACCATGGATTGGCGTTCGGATCGACCGGGATCGGTTTATCGTAGCGATCCACGAAGGCACCTTGGTCGAATCGTGCCACATCGAGATTCATCTTCTCGTGAAGTTCCTCTTGCCACTGCTTCATCACTGACGCTGGCACGAGTAGCAGTGCCTTCTTCCCCCGGCCCGAGGTGAAAAGCTCGCGGAGGACCATGCCCGCTTCAACGGTCTTGCCAAGACCAACCTCGTCGGCGAACAGGTAACCGCGGGGGTAGGTGCTCACAACACGGCTAATCAGTTCTGCTTGGTGCGGGAGGGGCTGTGCCCATGCTGATCCGACGCCCGTCCAAGGCGATTCGGTTGGTGCATCACGCAATGCGACGAGCTCGTCCCATGCCGACTCGACATCGAACTCTTTGGTCTCATCTTCTGAGCAGGTCGGCGCCTCCAAAGGAGGCAAGGTGCCGCCCGGTGGTGGGGGTGGAGTCTCAGGTGCGTGCTCGACGAGGTGCAGCCGCACTGCCGCCGGCAGGTCGATGACAGCCCACCCTTCGTCAGCATCGTCTGTCCAGTGCTTCTCGAAATCGAGCACCTTGTGCACTCCCAAGTAGTCCCAGATCGGGACATTCCAGGACGGGTAGGCGTCGAAGGTCTCATGGTTCTTCGCCCAGGCCGTCACCGATGAGTTGTTCGATCCGTTGAAGGCGACTCGATTTCCGTAGCCATCCGCGAAGATGCCGTACTTGGTGTGGAAGTAGCGCCCCGACTCTCGATGCGTAAGCAGCTCGCCGTTCTCTCCTCTTGGGACACCGACACGAATCTCAAGTCGGTCGGCGGCGACCATCCACGCAAGCACGCTCAGATGTTCGCTCTGAACGATTCGCGCTCCGGCAAAGTCTGGGTCGGCGAGTAGCCTCTCCGCCACTACGTCGTCGAGCGGCTTGCCTTCGATGACAGCGTCCACGTCTCGCTGCGCAAGCTGCGCCCCGACGATCAGGCGCATCCTCCCGCCGTTCGCGAGGAAGTGGGCAGTGCCCTGCGCAGCATACTGAAGCTCGGAGGCTGACCAGTAGCCTACGGCCCTGTCGTAGGTCACCGCTCGGGACAGCAGCGGCAGATAAAAGGTCTCGAACGGACGGTCGTCAGGCGAATAGGTCGCTCCGAGATCAACGGCCTGGAACGAGTCGGGTAACGAGCTTGGGCCGTACGAGAACAGCCCCGAGATTACCGGCGCGGCTGGTGGTGACGGTGCTTCAGGTCGTAAAGCGTCGCTGTTGTCTGAGGTCATGTCACTCCACGTCGAACAGTGTGTTCCCGTTGGGGTCTGCCGGTGCGGCCATCTCCTCTGCCTCCGGTAGCACGACATCGTCGAAGTAGAGAGTGCAGAGGGTGTCGATGAGGCCAGCCTCCGGCACCACCCAAACGCCTTTGATCCTGGTCCGCGGGATTGCGTTCGCCAGACCTTGCAGAGTGGAAATGAATCCGGCGTCGCTGGTATATCCATGACGGTCGAGAAACCGCTTTGCAGCCTGCTGACCGTCGATCTCTGCAACGTAGAGCGCAGTGTCAACGGCGTCAATGACGTGCTCGAACGACGAAGCTTCCGGCGTCACACCAGGCAGTTCAGAATCAGCCCCTCGACGTAGGCGTTCCTTGGGTGTCAAGAGTTTCACCTTGCCAGATGCCTTCGAGAGGATCTTCGCGCGCTCCAATTCGTCGACGTCCAACCCTCCTACGGCGAGAGCCAGGAGACGTGCTGTGTCGAAGGGGAACTCGCGCGCACCGAACGTGTCCCATGCCAAGAGAACGAAGTCAGTGAGACCATCCACCTTTGCGGCGTGACCGACGAGGCGGGAACGGCGAAGGTCCACAATCTCCTCGCGCGCCAAAGCGAGGGCATCTTCGGGGCGAAGCAACTGGTCCCGCCCATCAGCGTCCGGAGTCGACGAGTAGACGGGCCAGTTCTGCGAGATCACGGACAGCGTTGGGCCGTATGTCGAGAGAAGAAGGTCAACACCATCGATGCCATCATGTTGGAATCGCGTGGCGGCCGCGCGGGCCGCCTGGCGGATGTCGTGCTCGATGTTATCAAGGTAGACCTTGTGATCGTCATCACAAACGGCTCGCTTACGACAGACCAGCATGATCGTCGAAGCGGCAGAGTTCATGTTCGCCTGATGGAGCGAGACCTCGGCTTCTGTGTTCACCGGCCAAGATGTTTCAATGGTGAAGCCAGCCTGGAGAAGACCCATACCCAAGGTGTCCCATGCTTCGGCGCGCTTGTGGGTAAACATGACGGACAGGACACCGTCGTCGGCTAGTACCCGCTTCGATTCAGAGAAGATGGATGTCATCTTTGTCTCGTAGTCCAGGTCCGCCAGTGCCTGCTTCCGCCTCCCCATCATCGCGAACCGGGCGGGGTTGGCGACTGCCTCGTTGTCCTTGTCGGTAAGGTCATCGTGGAAATACTCCGGTACGAGCCGCCCGAGCGTTCTCTTCTCCCAAACGTAGAAGTAGTCAGCGAGCTCGGCATACATCACGTTGTCGTAGTACGGCGGGTCCATGCAGATGTGAGTCACGGAGCCGTCATCGAGCGTGAGGCTCGCCGCACTACCTTGGGTGACAGTGACCTGTCGCTCAAGGCGCTCGGTCTTGCCCAGCTCGGCGGCACCGGTCTCGTCCAGCAGGCGCGCGATCCCGCCGTATGCGTCCTCCAATTGGTCGAGACACCATGAGTACAATGCTGTGGCACCCTCGAACTCTGCGAACGTCCACTTGAAAGCGAAGTCGTGTCGGTCAAAGACGCTCCTCATCTTCTGGCGAGACACGTCCCAGGATGACAAGCGCGAGTTCCAGTTGAGCGCCTTGCCTTGCATGAGCGCCAACTCGAATAGAACATCCTCTGCTCCCACGCCAAGCACGTTCCGCACTTCGGGGATCAGCTGAGCAAATTCTTCGCCGAAAGTGCCATGGACGAGCGCCTGCCTAGGGGTGTAAAAGTCGATCCAGCGTTCCAGACCATAGTTCTTCGGGCGGAGGTCGTTGCCGTCAGGGAATTCCTCGGTCGGAAGGACACCGCTTGTGAACCAGGCATCCTTGACCTCATCAAAGTGGCGATCAGCCGCCCGAAGCGCATCTTGGTCACGTTCGCTCAGCGCCCTGAATGTACGCTCGCCGGAAGACTTCCGGATTGCGACCGCGTACAGGATCTGCGTCATTCCCCCGTTCTGGGCCGTCTCCCTAATGTAGTCCCCGTCGATAACCAAGTTGTCATACGGCGAGACCGCTTTCCCCCGTGCCATTGTCCCCGTACTGGCGTCGGCCCTATCCACATCACGTCCCCGCACGACCTCAAAACGTGGCTCTCTGAGCTCGATTCCCTCAACGGAGGTGACTAGCTGAACAGCGACCTCCTTGCCTGCGGTCTTGCGTAACCACTTGTCTGTCAGCAGCGGCACGAGGCGGCCCGTGCGCGGGCAAGGAACGGCGTTGGCCCAAATGTAGGCGATGACGCTTTCCCCTTCGTTGAGCGGGAAGAACTCCTTGAGTCGCTTCTCCACTCGTTTGACGAGCACGTCGCCCCACTTTTTGATGTCAGGGAGCAGGTCTAGACCGCGGGTTGCAGGAATCTCGACGCCGGCCTTCAGCACACTGGCTGCGACTCCGTTAAGGTCGTTCGCGACAACAGGCAGGCCGAGTCGGCTTGCAGCCCAAGGAATCGATCCTCCACCGGCAGTAGGGTCAGCCACGGTCGGGAGTGCACCCCAGGTGCGACGGAGGATAGCGTGAAGCAAGTCGATGTTTGAACGCGAGACTGGGTTCCGGAACGCCTGGCGGTAGCCGTACCCGTTCCCTTGCAACTTCACACCAGCGGCGTTGGCCGCGTCAATCATGCGACGTCCTTTGACGGGATCACCCAGGATACCTACGAGGCGAAGCAGCCATCCACGGTAGGAATATTCAGTACGCACTTCGGGCGCGTCCGGAAACGCTCCCGCCAAATCCTCTGACCATGCAGGCATGACCCCGGCGAGCGCGACCGCGGCGGATGCGACAAGTGGTCGGCGCGCCCACCAGATGTGCAGAAATGACAGCGGTGGCAGCGCGGATGCTGCTCCGCGTTCCCGGCGTGACTCGATGCCGAGTTCCGCGACGGGTAGCCAGTCCTCAATGAGGACTCGTGGTCTTGAAGCGGTCACGTCGTGTCCTTACTCAGCGAGGAGGGTTCGGAGTGCTTTGCGGGCACGGTTGCCGTCGAGTCCCACGCACTTGGAGTACCAGTAGTAGGTCTCTTCGGTGCTCATAGCGTTGATTCCGGCGACGAGGGCCCGAACCCGTTCGTGCTTGGCAATGGGTTGGGTCGTGAGCAGGACCAGCGCCAGGCGGACTCCTTCGGCTTCGCCGAGGCGAATTGGCGCTTTGCGCTTGAAGGCAAGAACGCTCGGCTGGTGACCCGCCTTACGGATCGCGACGAACAGCGCGTCAACTATACGACCAGACTGAACGGGTGTGGCGGTGCTGATCGGCGTAGCCATTGTGCTGCCGTTTTCACCATAGATCTCTTCAAGGGTCACTCCGAAGGTTTCGCCTCGACCCGGCGTTACAACGAGCCGGAATCCGCGAACTCCTTCGACCAGTGCTAGGTGGGATGTACGGCGGATACGTTTAACGGCGCTCATTTGGTGACCTCCGCCGTCATAGTGGTGCTCTTCATTCCAAGATTCTTGATGACCGTGTGAATTTGAGCGAACTGGGCATCGATGATGTCTAGAGCCGGAGAAAAGCGGAAGACGAGGGTAACCTCGCCCGCGACTTTGTACGCTCCGGCAACGGCTTTCTTCACGTGGTTGTACGCGGACTGGAAGTCTTGACGGTCGGCAGTTCCCTGGAACTGAACTCCGCCATTGACTCCCTTGAACTCGGCGCGAATCGTCGCGCGAACGATGATGTGCTGCTTTTGCAGCATGCCGAGCGATGCCACGGCGAGGTCAATGTCACTGGTACCAGATGCCTCGTCGGCGGTGACTTTCAATGTCATCGTGCTTACCGACGGCACAGTGAAGTCGGAAATTTGATCGAGCAGGCTTTGCATCGCCGCACCGCCCGGGCCGGACGCATTGAAGGTCTTCGAGTTCGGAGTGCGGGTCGGCACCTCGATCTCCTGCAAATCAGCTGCTTCTCGGCTGAGGATGCGCAGGTTGTCGAGGCCCTTGTCCTTGATCGCGGACGGCGACAGAGCCCGGACGCCGGGTCCCGGGTCTGTGTCGAGGACAACGAACCACTTGTAATCGCTCGCTTGCACGGCTGTGGCGAGCAATTCGAGAACATCTGTTTTGGCGGGCTCACCGCCACACTGCGCTTCGAGGCGAGAGCGAATCTCAGCCCCAGTGAGGTCGTCGGTGGTGATGACCTCCCGCAAGTCGGTCTGAGTCGGCTTGCGAACGAGCAGGCCTCGCAGCTGTGCTTCGGAAGCGGTCATCACTTCCGCGTCGGGCTTCATCTCGGGCGAGAACCCAGCCATGGTGCTTGACGTGTAGGTCTTTCCGGTGCCCGCGTCATAGTAGACCCAGTTCTCATTCTTTACGCCGTGGACGATCGCTTCGCGGATTAGATTTGGGTTCCGGACAATCTGGATCGTGTGGTCGGTCCAGAAGTAGTCAGCGATGGAGCGGGTAGTGGCCGAAGTCGCGGCGTGCCAGGTCTTCGACCGGAGGTAGGAGGCAGTGAATGGACTGCTCCGAATTTTGTCTTCGTCTTCGAGCAAACTCAGCACCGCCGAGGTTGCGTTCTTCGTGTCCCCCTGTGCCTGAGCCGGGAGCTCGCGATGGCGCAGGTATCCAGTGGCACTGTCGCCCGCGGGGAAGTAGATGTGCTTGTAGCAGCGGGTCACCGCGATGCGAGCATTTAGGGTGGCTTCCTTGTTGTACACCTCCACCTTCCTGCGAACTTCGTCACTGAACTGCGCGAGTCGTGTCGTATCACTGGCAAGATTGTTAGACGCGATCAAGGCGCGGGCGCGATCTTTCAAGACGAGGATCTGCTCTTCGCCGGCGACTGCGAACACGACAGCGTTGCGGTAAGTCCTCGGGCTGCCAACAGAGCCGACCTTGTCAAGCATTTCGACGATGGCGGTGGGCGGCAACTGTGCACCCTTCTGCGTGACAGTCACGACGTTGTAGTCGAGAACGGCCACTCTCAGGCCAGCCTCATCATGAATCTCGGCGGGACCCGAGGGGAAGTGGATGGTCTTTGCACCCCCGTCGTTGGCGAAGGCGTTGCGGATGAGTGTGTCCACCATCGCGGCAGCTGCCGTGTTAGCGACGTTGCGCTTCTCCGTCTCGATGATGGCGTTGACGTTTGGCTCGATATTGAATCGCCATCGGCCTCCGTCAAATGAGAGATGCCAGAAGACTTTCTCGGATTCGGTGAGCGCCTTTTCGAAGATGGCTGTGTCCTCACCGGGCCGAAGTGTTCCGACGATCCAGTCATTGCGCCCGGCTCCTGCGGTCGCCACCATCTCAAGCGAATGCGTGAATACGGTGCGCGCAATGCGGGTGGCATACGCAGGTTTGCCAGGAAAAACATCAGCATCCACTACCGCTGCGTGCGAGTGCTTACCTGCGAAGTCGCCCCCAGCCACGGACGCGTACTCAGCTCGTCCGAGTCCATCGGTGAGGTGATTGAGCACCGGGTCGTTGTCGAAGTCGATGTCGCCGACGTTGATGACTGCCGTGTCATCGTCCGTGTTGTAGATGTGTGCCACGACCTCTGCGAGCAGCTTCAGCGCACCGCGTGCCCGTTGGAACTGAGTGATGTTGCCGAGGCGCTTGTCAAGCACGCGAACCAGCTCTGGATGGAACGGGTAGGCCGAGGCGACCAGCTCGCCGTAGGTCGCTGGGTGTTCGGCGCCGCCAGCAAGCTGTTCGCTCTTGCCCAGAGTCTCGTATAGCTCGCGGTACGCGTCTCCTGCCGCCTTGGCGGCGGTTCCATCCACCGACGCGAAAATACGCTTTTTAAGAATCTCCCCGATCTCGTTGTCGTCTGCTGGGCGAATCACGGCAGACGGCTGGACCGCGCGGGTGAGCACGTCGCCCGTCTCCTCCGCAGCCTTGACCGATGCGGCGTTCGCGTTGTCGGCTCGTTCCTTTTCGTCGCCTGTCAGGTCGCTGATTTCGGTGGTCTCGGCGCCGAAAGCGTTGGTCGTCGATGCCAGGGTGATGATGACGGACACGTTGTTAGTTGGGTCCGAGGCGACCTCAAACAGGTTCCCGAGGAAAACCGGAATCGCCCGTGCCATGCGACGCACGTCTTCGTTGCCGGAGGAGGACACTGCACGCAGGTACTTGGCGATTTCGTCCACGATGACGACGGTCGGCTTGCCTGCAAACGCGGCCTTGATTGTGCCCGTGCCGGGCGCGGTGCGCTCCGCGTCGTTCGCCATCATGGCCTCGTACGCGGAATCGCCGATTTGCGCTGCCATCTCGCCCCACAACGTGTAGGTGCGGTGTCCGTCGGTCTCCACTCCGGCCGTGGGATCAAGGGCGTCGCCAACGAGCGCGGCGACCTGGACCGGACCATCTGGTAGGAGACCTGGGTCGATGAAGTCCGCGATGTTCGCTGGACGTGCCCCACCCGCGAGGTGGTACACGGCGGTGAGGCCGTGAGTCTTACCGCCGCCGAAAGATGTCGTCGGACGGAGGACACCGTTCTCCCCGGCGACTCCCTTCGCACCGGTAAGACGACCGAACGTCTTAGTCAGGAGCGTCTTCAAGCCTGACGTCGGATAGGTCTGTGCAAAGAATGCTTCCGCGTCGCCGTAAACCGGGTAATGTTCCGCGTCCCGCACGACCTTGTCGAGTTGGGCCGCGAAGTGATTGTCGGCGAGACCGCCGTAGAGCACATCCTCTCGCGGCACGCAAGTGGAGCGCAACGGCAACAGGCTCGAGTCACTCATCAAATTTCCTCCCTAGCCGCGCACCGTTGCGCATTTCATTCGCTCTCCCTGGATGTTGCGTTGGCGAGACGAACTCAATAGTCGACTTTCGCTGTCTGAGACTTCCAGAGTCGCCCAACTTTGTGGGCTGGCATTTCCTTGTCAGCGATCCAGGTGTAGATCGCGTCTTTGGTCACACCGAGATGGTCCGCAATGTCGTCGGCGTAGATCCAAGGTTCAGCCATACGGACCCCTCGAAGCGGAACCAACCGGATTTTTCCGGGGTGTCCAAGACTAGCGGGTTGCGGGACCGGCGTGCCGAGCTACTGGGGCGTCGTCCTCGGCGCGACTCCTAGCACGGTGGTGTTGCAGGCACAACGTGGAGACCCAGAAGTTGAGGCTCCGAGTGCAGCCAAAGGAGCTGATCAAGATTCTCGTGAGCGCCTTTCACCTGCCACCTAGTCCATCGCGAGTCCATAATGCTCGCGGCGCTGACGCGAGCGCACCCGGTGCTAGAGACCACGTTCTCACCTTGACCTTGCGTCGCGGCCTGGTGAGAGAGCGCCCGGCTAGACGCCTGCTCGCCAGTGCGTGCGGATGCCGAGGAGCCCCCAGACCGGCCCCTGCCACGTCAGCGCGGCCGGCCGCGATGGCGGTGATGTCGCCTTCCGTGAGCACCTCTTGCCGCTGTACGGAGTAAGTCGAGCTCGTCGTCTCGATGCGGAACAGGTACGCGCCGACGTAGCTGTTAAGGACGGAGCAGCCGGTCATCGGGCGGTCGTAGTCGCCTGACGCTGCGGAAGGTGCGAAGACGGCGAGTGTCTCGTGTTGGGCTGTGCGTCGGGGTCGTCCTCCCATGCTCGGAGTACAGTCCGGTCGGCGTCGAGGACTCGCCAGAGTCCCCACACTCCGGCGACGGGGCCGGTGTCTCGTATCTGAACACGAGGGCGGTCGCGGTGTGCCAGCCGTGCGCGGCCGCGGCGACGATGAGCGCTCGCGCGGCCGCGGCGGTCGCGGCCTGGTCGCCGGAGGCGGCGTCGACTGCGGCTTGCGCGTCGTGCAGCGCCGGGGTGTGTCCCCACACGTCGTTGTCGACGGCGGGAGTCGTGGTGGTGGTCAGGGTGAGCCTTTCTGCAGAGTCGGGCGGGAGGGCGG